>DASPJC010000352.1:0-11384 GCA_035628815.1 Ohtaekwangia sp.
CTGTAGATGAGATGGCACCGGCGACACTTTACCACGGTGGTGGCGATACCACGCTTTGCCCGGGGCGTGAACCCCTGTGATTGATTCAGCCGAAGGCCCAGGACACTGTGATGCCGTGTGTCATCTCCACACATCACGCAATGGCTGATCTGCTGGAAATAATACCTTGCGGGTGAGCTCATGAAAATGCTTAATCTCCTTTTTCCAACCCCTTCAGCCTGCGCTTTGCGTCCTTGAAAGCCTCGTCTTTTCGGTTTGCTTTTTTCTTCACTTCGCTGAAGTACAGGCGTGCCTGCTTTTTGTCCCCTTGCTTTTCAGCGATCTCGCCCAGGGCGATCATCGAATACAAATAGTATCCTGATTCCGTTGCACCGATCGCTTCCGCATAGTCGATGCAAAGCTGATAATATTTCTTTGCTTCGTCCGGTTTTTGCCGGGCTTCATAGATCTGTCCCAGGAAGAACGCCGCATAACGGCCGCTGGTCGCCTCGTACCCAACCTGGGCACTGTCGATGCGGGCGAGAATATCCTTGCACACCGGCTCGGCTTCCGTGAACCGCCCGCGGGCATATAACATCCGCGCATAGTAGCGGTGAAAATATGGGTTATCCGGATACGACTCGTGCAGGTATTCGCTGATCTGGAATGCCTGTGCCTGGTCGTTCTCATAGCTGTTCAGGATGCGCATCAGCCATACCATCGCCTCAGTGCGTGTATAGAATGCGTTGTAGGATACTTCCTTCAGCTGCTTCAACCCCAGTGCCTTGTCACCTTTTGGAAAAAACCAGAGCACCGGTTTTAAGACGGGATAATTTTCAGGCACCCACACGGAAAAGTAATTGTAAAGCGCATCGCCAAATAACAGTTCCGGGCTGAGATCAGCCTGTTCTTTACTCTTCTCCATATAGTTCAGCGCACGCTTTCCCGCCGAAGCCGCTTTGCCCCAGCTCTTTCTTTCTTCATCGGAATAAAGCCGTCCCTTAAACCCATAGGCGGCCGCCAGGAAAAAAGACGCCTCCACCTTATACTGCGGAAAATCGTCATAGAGTTTCTCACCAATGGCAATGGTCGAATCCATATAGGCCATGAATTTTTCATCGTGCGAGGTATCCTTTGTGTTGGGCATGATCTTCCACCATTCAATCAGGCCCATCAGAAAATACGGAAGCGGATGCCATTTATACTTCGCCTTCAGGTACTTGAATTGGAATTCAGCTTCCGGAAATTTAAAATTGTACAGGTCGTTCAGGGCTTGTGTGCACTCCATCTGCACATGGAGGTCCGAGATCAGGATGATCGTCGTATCTTTATTTGTAACGAACTGTGCCCGGGCAGGGGAACCGGCGACCAATAAGGCTGTAAAAATCAGGACGGCAGCCACGCGAAAAGCGTATGCCCGTGACAGAATTGAAATATTTGCTGACATTTGTCGAAAACCCGCATTCCACCGCACGCCACACGAAAACACGCGACGTCTTAACGCCGTACCGGAACAATTGAATATGTCCATAAACCCCGAAACTAAGTCATTCTTTGCTGCCGACAAAAGGCTTCTTTTCATATTGCTTTGTCTTATTACGCTGATGCTGCTGTACGTCAAGATCACGTTCATTGAGAACGAAACAGCGGCATTTGAGTTCCTCCAGGACCGTCCGGAAGGGACTGTTTTGAAAGCCATCAGCGCCATAAAGTTCATCTCCATTCCCTTTGTCTACCTCTGGAAGTTCACGGTGATCGCTTTTGTGATCTGGATCGGATGCTTTATGTTCGGTTACCGCGTTACCTACGCCCAGTGCTGGGGTGTCGTGATCGGGGCCGAATTTATCTTCATCGTGCCGGAAGTTTTGAAAATCACATGGTTTATGCTGATTGAAAGAGATCCCACGCTCCACGACATCAGCGCCTTTTACCCCCTTTCGCTGATGCATTTTTTTGATTATGAAACGCTTGATCGCCGGTGGGCGTATCCCTTGCGGGCGTTGAATCTTTTTGAAATTGCCTACTGGTTCCTGGTTGTCGCCGGCATCCACCATTATGCGCAAAAGGACAGGAAGTACGTGTGGATTATTGTAGCCTGCTCGTATATCCTGCTGTTCTTCCTGTGGCTGGGCTTTTACGCCATTGTTTATAAGTAGGCGGAATGTCGGATACCCGGAAAACTAATTGTTGTTGAGCAACATCGAAGCCCTGATGGAGGCGTGCCCGGCATTGAAATGGCCGTATCTGGCCTTATTAAACCCCATCAGCGGTAAGCTGAAGGCAGCAGCTTTTTACTATCTTCGCCCCTTAAGTTTTTAATCGATCCTATGAATGTGAATTTTCAGAAGTATAACAACATCGTTGGCTGGTTCGTTTTTGCCGTTGCCCTCATCACGTATTGGCTCACCATTGAAGAAACCGGTAGCTACTGGGATTGCGGTGAATTTATCGCCGTCTCCTACAAGCTCGAGGTGCCACATCCCCCGGGAGCTCCCCTGTTCCTCCTGATTGGCCGGCTTTTCTCCTTCCTGGCATTCGGTGATGTAACCATGGTCGCTTACTGGATTAACTTTGCCAGCGTTCTGGCGAGCGCCTTTGCCGCCCTTTTCCTGTTCTGGTCCATTACTTTGTTCAGCCGCAAGCTGATGAAAATTTCCCGGCCGGAAGAACTCACAATCGAAAAATCGTGGGTCATTATCGGCGCCGGACTGGTAGGATCATTAAGCTACACCTTCACAGACTCAGCCTGGTTTTCGGCGGTAGAAGCTGAAGTGTATGGCATGTCATCCTTTTTTACGGCGTTTGTTGTCTGGGCGATGCTGAAATGGGATGTTATCGAAGACGAATCGAAGGCGAACCGCTGGTTGTTGCTGATCTTTTACATGATGGGACTTTCCATCGGTGTTCACTTGCTGAACCTGGTGACCATCCCTGCACTTGCCCTGATCTATTACTTTAAGAAATACAAACCCTCACCCTGGGGTGTCGTGGCCACGGGTATCATCAGCCTGGCCATCATCTTCTTCATTAACGATATTATCATTCCCGGTCTTCCGACAATTGCCGGCAGCTTCGAAGTGTATTTTGTAAACAGCGTGGGTTTGCCCTTCGGTTCGGGTGCTATCTTTTTCGGGTTGATCCTGCTGGGCGCACTGATCTGGGGAATCATCACAACGCAGCGCAAAAACCAGGTGGTCTTCAATACATTCCTCAATGCTGTCGCATTCATCCTGATCGGATATGCTTCCTATGCCGTCGTGGTTATCCGTTCGAATGAGAACCCGCCCATCGATGAGAACGACCCGCAGGATGTCATGAGCTTCGTAAGTTACCTGAAGCGCGAGCAATACGGCAGCCGGCCGCTGTTGTTTGGTCCTGTTTTTACGGCGCAGCCTATCGACTACGTTGAAGGAGCGCCGGTGTACAGAAAAGGAAAAGACAAGTACGAGATCACCGATCGCAAAGGAGAATACAAATACCGGCCTGAAGACCAGACCTTGTTGCCCCGCGTCTGGAGCAGTGATCCCGACCATGCGGCGATCTATCGCGACCGGCTGGGATTGCGTGAGGGCGAGAAACCCACCTTCGTTCAGAACATGCGCTTCATGTTTGAGTACCAGATCGGCAATATGTACATGCGATACTTCATGTTCAATTTTGCCGGCCGTGAAAGCGATGTGCAAGGCGCGGACTGGCTGCGACCGACGAACTGGTTTGACGACCTTCCTCCCATCCTGGCGGAGAACAAAGGAAGGAATAACTTCTTCCTTATCCCCTTCGTCCTGGGCCTGATCGGCATGTTTTATCAGGCCGTCAACAATACCCGTAACTTTGTTGTGGTTGCACTGCTCTTCGTGCTGACCGGCGTAGCCCTGGTGATCTACCTCAACTCGCCGCCTACTGAACCGCGGGAGCGCGATTACATCTATGCCGGATCATATTATGCTTTCAGTTTCTGGATCGGTTTTGCGGTGATCGCTTTAGCGGAAATATTCAACCGGTTTACCAGGAACCTGCGGACGGCGGCCATTGTCGCCACGCTTATAGGCCTGTCGGCTCCTGTACTGATGGCCAAGGACGGGTGGGATGACCACGATCGCTCCAACCGTTATTTCTCGGTCGACTCAGCCGCCAACTATTTACAATCGTGCGCTGAAAACGCAATACTCTTTACGGGTGGTGACAACGACACCTTCCCGTTGTGGTACGCTCAGGAAGTGGAGGGCATCCGCACAGACATGCGCGTCGTCGTATTGAGCTATTACAACACCGACTGGTACATCAAACAGTCGATGCAGCAACATTATACTTCCGAGCCGTTCCAATACACCCTTACACTGGACAACTACCAGCAGGGCGGTCTGAATGATTACCTGCCGTACCACGACACGGGCATCAAACAGATGGACCTTAAAAAATTCCTCCAGTTGCTGCGCGACAACAACCAAAGCCTGTTACATCCGCAGTATGGCGGAACACGCAACATGCTGCCCTCACGCGAGATCATTTTGAAGGTGGATGTGGACAAAGTCAGGCAGCTCGGCATTGTTCCCGAAGGCATGGATAGTCTGATCGTCTCTGAAATGCGCCTGAAAGTTCGCGGCAACGGACTGGAGAAAAAAGATCTTGCCATGCTCGACCTGCTGGCATCGAGCGACTGGTCACGACCGCTATACGTAAACAATACGTCGCTTGCGCAATTCAATATCGACCTGAGCCGCTGCGTGGTCCAGGAAGGTAATGCATACCGGATCCTGCCCATTTACAACCCTTTGCCGGGCGTCAGTTATAATAACCTGCGACTGGTAAACACAGCGGCCAGCTACGAAAATATGCTGAAGAAATTCCAGTACAGGAACCTGGATAATCCCGACGTTTATTACAGTGAGGATTATCGCAAATTCGTGTTGAATCACCGGAGCAGCCTGAACGCACTAGCCGACGGTTTACTGATGGCCGGTGACACGGCAAAAGCACGCGAAGTGCTGTTGTTCAATCTTGAAAAGATGCCCGATATCGGCGTACGGTACGACTATACCAATGCGCTTATGCTTGATCTGCTGTTTGAGGTAGGTGAGAAAGAAAAGGCACTCGAAATTGCCGCGTTGATGGGTCAGCGGTCAGACGAGATTGCGGAATACTATATCAACAAGGGAGAATACAATGACAGGGTGCAGGAAAGCATCACCGTCTTAAACATCATACAGCGCACGCTGTACAAGTACGGCGAAGAAGCACTGGCAAAAGACCTCGAAGCCAAATTCGAGAAGCACGCGAACGTCTTACAACAACAGATGAGCCGGTAACAGCGGTGTCAGGTGAAAATACCTGACACCGTTTCACGGTACTGCTAGATGTGAATAACTTCTCCGTAGGCAGCAGCGGCCGCTTCCATGATGGCTTCGCTCATGGTTGGGTGAGGATGCACGGTTTTGATGATCTCATGGCCTGTGGTTTCCAGTTTTCGTGCAGCGACTACCTCGGCGATCATCTCCGTTACATTGGCACCAATAAAGTGAGCACCTAACCATTCGCCGTACTTGGCATCAAAGATCACTTTTACGAAACCTTCCGTCGCGCCGGCAGCTTTGGCTTTTCCGGATGCACTGAAAGGGAATTTGCCGACCTTAATTTCATACCCTGCTTTTTTAGCGGCTTCTTCGGTATAGCCTACGGAAGCGATCTCCGGTGAACAGTATGTACACCCCGGCAGGTTGTTGTAATTGAGTGGTTCGGGATTTTTACCCGCGATCTTTTCAACACAGATAATACCTTCTGCCGAAGCTACGTGTGCGAGCGCCGGTCCTTTCACAATATCACCAATGGCGTAAACGCCCGGAACATTTGTCTTATAGAAATCATCCACGACAACTTTGCCCTTCTCGGTTTTAACGCCGGCTTCCTCCAGCCCGATACCTTCGAGATTGGTGGCAACGCCGACCGCGGAAAGAACAATATCCGCCTCGATCTTGATTTCACCTTCCGGTGTCTTCACCGTGGCCACACATCCCTTTCCTGACGTATCGACTTTGGTGACTTCCGAGTTGACATAGATTTTCATGCCCTCCTTCTTGAAATTTTTATCCAGGGCTTTGGAAACTTCTTCATCTTCCACGGGAACGATACGGGGCAGGAATTCGACGATCGTAACTTCGGTGCCGATCGCGTTGTAGAAGTAAGCAAATTCGACACCGATCGCGCCGGATCCCACGACCAGCAATTTTTTGGGCGCCTCGTTCAGAATCATCGCTTCGCGGTAGCCGATAATTTTTTTACCATCGATCTTCATGCTGGGGAGTTCGCGTGAACGGCCACCGGTTGCTATGATCGTGTGTTTCGCTTCGTAATCCGTCTTTTTACCGGCGGCATCTGTTACTTCCACCTTGCCACCTTTCTTCAGTTTGGCAAAACCCTCGATCAGGTCGATCTTGTTTTTCTTGAAAAGAAATTGGACGCCCTTGCTGTTGCTGGCCGCTACGTCGCGGCTTCGCTTTACCATCCCGGGAAGGTCTGCCCGGAAGTCCTTTACCTCTACCCCATAGTCCTTTGCATGCTTGATATATTCAAAAACATTGGCGCTTTTCAACAACGCCTTGGTAGGTATACAACCCCAGTTCAAACAGATACCCCCTATTTCAGCTTTCTCCACTACCCCTACTTTCATGCCCAGCTGAGACGCACGGATGGCGGCAACATATCCCCCGGGACCACTCCCAATAACGATTAGATCATATTTTGACATAGCATAGGATTTAAATTCGCAGCCAAAGATAAACGCTGAATGGTCATTTCCGAAACTGCGGCCTCCATTACTGTCCGCCGGTTGCGGATATACTGCCGGAGCATCGATTTTTTCCGGAATTAGCTATTTTTGGGCACCTTTAATAAGAATCACAGCGATAATCGCCAACGTAAATTAACCAACAATGAAATTACTCCAGGGAAAAACCGCACTCGTAACAGGAGCCTCCAAAGGTATTGGCCGAAGCATCGCGATCAGGTTCGCGGAAGAAGGCGCCAACGTAGCGTTTACCTATTTATCCAGTGTTGAACAGGGCCAGGCGCTTGAGGCCGAACTCGTGGGCAAAGGCGTAAAAGCCAAAGGTTATCGCTCGGATGCGTCGGATTTTAAGCAGGCTGAAACGTTGGTCAGCAACGTGATTGCTGATTTTGGATCGCTCGATGTGCTGGTAAACAATGCCGGGATCACACAGGATACGTTGCTGCTCCGCATGACGGAAGAAATGTGGGATAAGGTTGTCAACGTCAATCTCAAGTCGTGCTTCAATACAGTGAAGGCCGCTACAAAACAAATGATGAAACAGAAGAGCGGATCCATCATCAACATGACGTCAGTCGTTGGGCTGAAAGGAAATGCCGGACAGGCGAATTACGCCGCATCAAAGGCGGGTATTATCGGTTTCACAAAATCTGTTGCCCTGGAGCTGGGTTCGCGTGGCATCCGTTCGAATGCTGTCGCCCCGGGGTTTATTGAAACCGAAATGACAGCCAAGCTGGACGAAAAAACGGTTCAGGGCTGGCGCGATGCGATACCCTTGAAACGCGGTGGTAAACCCGAGGATGTAGCAGATGCCTGCGTGTTTCTCGGGTCGGATATGTCCACCTATATCTCCGGACAGGTGATCCAGGTGGATGGCGGAATGCTCACATAAATAATATTGAAGGTTTGAATGATCGAAGGATTGAATACAGCAGCAATCGATTTAAATGGTTACAAACACCGGTTTTGGTGGATTTTGCCTAACAATTGTGTGTTATCCGGGGCTAAAAAAATTAAAAATATTTTGGAAACATGTTCTTCAGGCTCTACGTTTGCAGAACCAAGTCGAATAAGCACATCGCTTAACCGATTTATAAAGAAGCGCGGAGAGACAGGCTCTAAGAAGCGCTAGCAACCTCCCTGAATAGGAAAGGTGCTAAATCCTGATCCTGACACATTAGTCAGGAAAATATAAACCGATTAAAAATGAAAAATTTCATCAGGTCAATCTCAGGAACAAGCTTCGACAGCTTGCGTGCTTATTTCTCCAATCTTTACCATTCTATTTGTTGCTGTTGCTGCATGTGTAACAACACCTGTTGTTGCGCGTGCTGTTGCTGATTGGCAGCGAATCGCTCCCTGCAACACACTAGCTTATGACCCTGCCACGTGACAGGCAGCCTTGGTTACGGCTACGTCCAGCTAATTTCAATCATTCGAAAAAAATTATTCAACATTAACATATTAAAGCCATGTCAAACTTACGTTTTGAAACCTTACAAATACACGCCGGCCAGGAGATCGATCCCACAACCCGTTCACGCGCCGTGCCCATATATCAAACCACTTCCTTTACTTTCAAAGATTCAGAACACGGTGCAAACCTCTTTGCCCTGAAAGAATTCGGTAACATCTACACGCGGATCATGAATCCGACGACCGATGTGTTTGAAAAGAGAATTGCAGCACTGGAAGGTGGCGTAGCCGCACTGGCCACCAGCTCCGGTCAGTCTGCACAATTCCTGGCACTGACCAATATCCTTCAATCCGGTGACAACTTCGTATCAACATCCTTCCTTTACGGCGGAACCTATAACCAGTTCAAAGTATCCTTTAAGCGACTGGGCATCGAAGCGCGCTTCGCGGAAGGCGATGATGCAGCTGCCTATGAAAAGCTGATCGACAAAAAAACGAAAGCCATCTTCCTGGAGACGATCGGCAACCCGGGATTCAACATACCCGACTTCGAAGCCATTGCTGCCGTGGCAAAAAAACATGATCTCCCGCTGATCGTCGATAATACTTTCGGCGCTGCCGGCTACTTGTTCCGCCCGCTTGAGCATGGTGCCAACGTCATTGTCGAATCCGCCACCAAGTGGATCGGCGGACACGGTACCTCCATCGGCGGTGTGATCGTCGACGGTGGTAACTACAACTGGGGCAATGGAAAATTCCCACAGTTCACGGAGCCATCAGAAGGATATCATGGATTGAAATTCTGGGATGTGTTTGGCGAAGGTAATCCCCTGGGCCTGCCCAACATCGCTTTCATCATTCGCGCACGCGTCGAAGGCCTTCGCGATTTCGGTCCGGCGCTAAGCCCTTTCAATTCCTTCCTTTTCCTGCAGGGACTTGAAACCCTTTCGCTGCGCGTTCAGCGTTCGGTAGACAATGCCCTGGCGCTGGCACAATGGCTGGAACAACATGAGCTTGTAGAAAGTGTCAACTATCCCGGCCTCCCCAGCAGTACCTATCACAAGCTTGCCAAAAAATACCTGCGCAACGGATTCGGCGCCGTGTTCTCCTTTACATTAAAGGGTACGAAACAGCATACGACGAAATTTGTCGACAGCCTCAAACTGATCAGCCACCTGGCAAACCTGGGCGATGCGAAAACATTGATCATCCAGCCCTCGGCGACAACGCATCAGCAACTGACAGATGAGGAACAGATCACGGCGGGTGTGCTGCCCAACCTCCTCCGGATCTCGGCCGGCATCGAACATATCGACGACATCAAAGGCGACTTTGAGCAGGCGTTCCAGAAAGTTTTTCAAGGTGAATTAGTGTCCTAGTTAAAGTTTATAATGCCCATCCCGCTCCGGCTTCGGAGCGGGACCAGGGAAAAATCCACTATGGAAAAATACGATCATACCTTTCAATATGCCCATCCTTTCCGGCTTGAAGCCGGCGGCTCACTGCCGGGCTTTCAGCTTCATTACACTACCGTCGGGAAATTGAATCACGATCGTTCCAATATTATATGGGTTTGCCATGCGCTGACAGGAAACTCCGATTTTACTGAGTGGTGGGGAGACCTTTTCCGCGAGGGAAGCACTTTCGATCCGCGGCATTATTTTATCATTTGTGCCAACATGTTGGGCGGATGCTATGGATCAACGGGGCCGCTGGATGTAAACCATGAAACAGGCAAGCCGTTTCACCATGACTTTCCGGTTCTGACCAACAACGACATTGTTGCCGCGTTCGACCTGTTGCGCCAGGAACTGCGGATTGATAAAATTCATACGTTGCTGGGCGGATCACTGGGTGGTCAGCAGGTGCTTACCTGGGCCGTGCAGAAACCGGACCTGTTCGAACACATCATCCCCATGGCGTGCAATGCTTTTCATTCTCCGTGGGGAATTGCCTTCAACGAAGCGCAGCGAATGGCCATCGCGGCTGACAGCTCCTGGAAAGAAGCCCACAACCTGGCGGGAGCCGAAGGACTGAAAGCCGCCCGCGCCATCGGGATGATCTCCTATCGGCACTACGATACATTTAATCAGACACAGGCCGAAAAGACCAACGACAAACTGGACGATTTCCGGGCCGCAACCTACCAGCGATACCAGGGCCAGAAACTCGTGGACCGCTTTAATGCATTCACGTACTGGACCTTCACCAAGGTGATGGACAGCCACAACGTCGGGCGCAACCGCGTCAGCGTGAAAGAAGCACTGGCCCGCATTACCGCGAAAACACTCGTCATCAGCATCGACAGCGATATCCTTTTTCCGCCGTCCGAGCAGAAATTCCTCGCCGAGTACATACCCCATGCACAGCACAGGGAAATAACCTCGTTGTATGGACACGACGGTTTCCTGGTTGAATTCGACCAACTGGATGCCATCCTCAAACAATTTTATCAGCAGAAAAAATTAAGTACTGTATTATCATGAGAAAGAAATTAAAGTTAGGATTGTTTGGATTTGGTTGCGTCGGACAGGGTCTGTACCATGTTCTCCACGAGACCCATGGCGGCGTTCAGGCCGAGATCAAAAAAATATGCGTGAAAAATAAAGACAAGGAGCGCATTTTACCAGCGCATTTTTTTACGTTCGACAAAAATGAAATCCTGAATGATCCTGAAATCGACGTGGTGGTGGAGCTGATCGACGATGCAGCAGTAGCTTTTGATATTGTGAAGACTTCCCTGCAGAACGGCAAAGCCGTTGTAACCGCCAATAAAAAAATGCTCGCCGAACACCTCGAGGAGATCTATAATCTGCAGAAAAAATATCGTCAGCCCGTTTTGTATGAAGGCGCGGTATGCGGAAGCATTCCCATCCTGCGGAACCTGGAAGAGTACTACGACAATGACCTGATCAGCAGCATCGATGGCATTTTCAACGGATCGACGAATTTCATTCTTACAAAAGTATTTGAAGAGAAAAAGAGCTATGCCGAGGCGTTAAAAACGGCGCAGGACCTGGGATTTGCCGAGTCCGATCCGAGTCTCGATGTTAAGGGGTTCGATCCGAAATTCAAACTCGTTATTGCCATCGCCCACACCTTCGGCATCTTTGTTAAACCGACAGACGTGATCAACATCGGCATCGATCATATTACCGATCTCGACCTCAAGTTCGCACGCGACAATGGTTACACCATCAAACTCATT
>DASPJC010000353.1:0-27538 GCA_035628815.1 Ohtaekwangia sp.
ATCGCAGTACACGCGAACGCTGTCCCGGAATTTTCCACCCAACAGCTGGTAGACGGGCAATCCCAATGCTTTTCCGGCGAGATCCCACAATGCAGACTCAACGGCGGACAACACTGCGATGAACATTCCTGATTGTGCGCCTTCGAAAAACCCGGAACGGCGTATATCCTCGAAGAGCCGGTGAACATTCAGCGGACTTCTTCCTTTAATGCGCGCTTCGAACATTTTAACAAGGTGATAGGTGCCGGGCGTCGCGTCAACGCCTTCACCGCAACCCCAGATATCCTGGTTCGTATGGATTTTAACAAAAAGGCTGTGGCCTCCGCGGATGTAGCCGCATTTGATGGCCGTAATTTTCAGATCGGACGGCGCCGATGCTTTTGGTGTTCTGTCGATTGCCGTTTCAAAGCCCTGGCCAAAAGTAGTGGACAAAGGTGCAAAGGCGCTTGCCGCAATGGCCTTTTTAAAGAATGATCGTCTTGATGCGCTGGTCATGTGCTGGGTTGTTTATGATTACCACGTACGGGTTTTTAAAAGCTCCTGGATTTGTTCTTTGGGAACGGGAAGTTTGTCGATGTGATCGTTCAGCCATTTTGAAAAATCTTTTTCGATTTCATCTGACCACCGTGAGTCGATTTGTCCCGGTGTGTATTTCTGCTCCCGGAGGCGCTGGTGGCCGAACATGTCGCGCAACCGTACTACCTCGGATATCTTCACGACTTTTTCGGCCAGGTGCGGTGGTATGAAGATCACCCCGCCATCCCTGCCCAGTACGACATCACCTGGCATCACCGTAGCCTTTCCGATGCGTGTGGGTTTGTTGATACCCACCAGGGTCGTATTCAGTTCGCCATCGGGGTTGTTCAAATGATGTGACGGATGGTATGTCCTGAAAAATGATGTGAATGATTTCAGCTCCTTCAAACCATTGATGTCGCGGACCGCGCCGTCGTAAACAATGCCATTGCCGGTCTTCGCAAAAATGGAATTGCCGAGGTTGTCTCCAATGGTCGGGCCGTCTTCGTGGGCCCCGAACTGGTCGACGACATAAACGTCGCGCTTCACCAGAAGATCGATCGTCCAGGAGTTTTGCGATTTGACGCGCTTGTCTTTTGTGTGTCCCTTGGTATCAATCACACGATGAATGTCGGGCCGGCCGGGAACGAATATGGCAGTGACTGCTCTTCCCACCAGCACGCTGTCAGGGTTGATGGACATCCATCCGTCTTCGTACTGATGTTTGTAGTTATCGCCTTTGAGTACGGCCCACGCTTCTTCGAGCGTCACGAGCTTCATGCGATCCAGCAAGGCGTCCGGTACTTTGGGTCTGCCGTCATCGAAGCGTTCGCCCTTCCACTCCGGCGTGAGGAATATAAGTTCCTCTTTCGAAATCTGCTGTCCCAGCAGCGATGACGACAGCGTCACCATCAGAAGGCCTGTTATAATGGGTTTAAGGTTGATCATAGGTATTGCTTTTAACATCAAGGTAAGGACTTATATTCAAAATGAATATAAGGGTGCCGTGATGGCGACTGACGGCGATATTACACGACGTGCCGTTCCGGTGATGTGAAGGGTTCTTTTCTGTTTCCCTGTTCCGGCGGGAATTTATGGCGGACGCTCTGCTTTAATATAGCGAAATGAAGCGTGATGGAATAATTTACAACAGGGCATAAAAAAAGGAGGATCGCTCCTCCTTTTTGTTTTTTCGTTTTGATGATTGCTATTCATCGCGATTGCCCATGAAGAGCATCACGTAGTAAAGCAGTGTAGTCAACGCACCGACGGCGGCGACAACATAGGTCATGGCGGCCCACCACAATGCATCTTTTGCCATATCGTGCTCTTTGGGTGTGGTGATGTTGCGTGATTGCACCCAGGCAAGCGCTCTTTTACTGGCATCGAATTCCACGGGCAGGGTGATGAACGCAAAGAGTGTAAAGACACCGTAACACACGATGATGATCAGCAGTGCGGTATTCCAGGACAAGATCCCCTGTGCAAAGAAAGCGCCGAACATCATCATCATGAAAATAAAGTTGATCACCTTGGCGCTGATGTTCTGGATGGGAACCATCGCCGAACGCAACTCGAGCATACTGTAAGCTTTCGCGTGTTGTACAGCGTGACCACACTCGTGCGCGGCAATGGCCGTCGCGGCGGCGTTACGTCCATGGTATACACCTTCGCTTAAGTTAACGGTTTTGTTTGCCGGATTGTAATGGTCAGTCAATTCTCCTTCGACGCTTGTGACCTGCACATCATGAATGCCATTATCGGCAAGCATAAGGCGGGCTACCTCAGCGCCGGTTAAGTCACGCGACAGGTGAATTTGTGAATACTCCCTGAACTTGCTCTTCAGCCTGGCACTGACCATCCAGCCGATAGCCATAAAGAAAAGACCAATAATTAAAGCACCCATATTTCTAGTTTGTTTAAAGATTCAAATTCGTTCTTTACGCTTCAACAATCAAGCTTTGAACCAAAACGATTCTTGCTGCCAAAACGACATAGGAAAAACGTTGAAAACACGCCGATGGTTTCTAATGTGTTTTTAATCCCGGGCACGGTCGGGCGTCGGCGGTTCTTTCCTGGCGAGGTAGGAAGTGATTAACAGGGAAAGTGCGCCGAATACAATCATAATTGCAGTCTGCCAACCGTGAAAGATAAACGTAAAAGCGACTGCTTCAGGCATGGGAATATGGTATAGAAAAGCAAGTCCTTGCGGCACCAGGATGTGGTAAGACCCCGTTCCGCCCGGTAGCGGCGCCGTCATCGCAATGGATCCGATCGCAAACAAGCTCAATACGGCGCCAAGACCGAGCTCACTGGTAGAAGGGAAAGCCTTTAAAACAGCGTAGCTCATGAGGAAATAAAGAAACCAGATGAGGGCGGAGTAAAAAATAAATTTCCCCTTGCCTTCCATCCGGAATATGGAATGAAGTCCCTGCCTGAACCCGCGCCACATTTTCGAAAGAAAAACGGAGAGCCTTTTACTTTTCTTTACAAACCAGGTAAAAACTGCTATGCCGGCCAGCACCAGGGCCAGTATGATCAACACCGCGCTCAGGTCAGCACCCAGAAGATTGAAATCGAAGGGTAATGTTTCGACAAATAAAAAAAGTTTCTGCGATTCGACGAGAAAGGAAAGACCAATCAGCAGCAGGAGGCATCCGAAGTCAACGACGCGTTCCACGACAACCGTGCCGAAAGACATCTCCGGCGGCGTGCGATCAAGCTTGTAAAGATTATAGCATCGTGATACTTCACCGCCGCGGGGGATCGCCAGGTTGACGAGGTATCCAACCATCAGTGAGTAAAAACTGTGACTAAGCTTCGGGTGATGACCGGCCGGTACCATGAGCATGCGCCAGCGTTCTGCGCGAACGAGGTGACTGAGCAATGCCAGCACCGCCATGACGATCAGCCATCCCTTGCTGGCGGAGTCCCACGTGCTTTTGAGATAACTCCATTGATCAACCTCGTCGCCTGCCTGAAGGCCCCGCAGTGAAAACCAAATCAGGAGAAAGGTAATGCCAATGATGATCAGGTATTGAATAAAAGCCTGGGGGCGGAAAGACATTTCAAAATGTTACGATGAAAATGAATTATAAATCTTCAAGGTAGTTTATTATCCGGAGTCGGGAAAATAATGGTAGGCTTGAACAGTTTTGCCTTTTCGAATTTCATGGTGGCGTACGAGATAACGATCACGATATCGCCGACCTGGGCTTTGCGCGCGGCAGGGCCGTTGAGGCAGACCATCCCGGTACCCCGGTCACCTTTGATGACGTACGTTTCGAGGCGCTCGCCATTGTTGATGTTCACAACCGTGACCTTTTCACCTTCGATCAGATTCGCCGCATCCATGAGGTCTTCGTCGATGGCAATGCTGCCGACATAATGAAGTTCCGCCTGGGTGATTTTCGCCCGATGGATTTTTGATTTTAAGACTTCTATCCTCAAGGTTTGAAAATTTTGATGCTTAATTCAACGCGCAAAGTCACGATAATACAGCACATCTCCAACGCTGCGTTCCGGCGCTAGTAAAGGAACATATTATCGATCAGACGGACTTCGCCTACAAAGCCGGCGATACACAAAATCGGCCGGTCAGAGGCCTTAACGCTGTCGAGCTGATTTAAGTTTATGCTGTCGGCGACTTCGAAATATTCGAGTGAAACTCCCGGTCGTGCGTTGACCATCTCGCGCACAGTGTGCCGGACCTTGTCCAACGCAATACCTTTAATCAGGGACTCACGGGCTGCCAGCAGCGCCTGGTAGAAAACACCGGCGTTCAGGCGGTCGGGCCCCTTTAAGCGCTGGTTTCGCGACGACATGGCCAGGCCGTCATCTTCGCGCGTGGTTTCGACGGTGTGAAGTTTCAGGTTGAAACGCAGCTCTTCTGTCAGCTGCCGTATGATCGCAAACTGCTGCCAGTCTTTTTGTCCGAAATACGCATTGTCCGGCTCAATGATGTTGAAAAGCTTTGAAACCACAAGTGCCACGCCGCTGAAATGGCCGGGTCTGAATTCACCCTCCATGATCTTGTCAAGCGGTCCAAAATCAAACCTGACAAGCGGCGGCCCGGGATACATTTCCGAACTTTCCGGGCAAAATATCGCGTCGCATTCAACTTTTTCCAATAATAAAGTGTCTTGTTCCAGTGTGCGGGGATAATGTTCAAGATCCGATGCGTTGTTAAACTGCGCGGGATTGACAAAAATGGAGCAAATGGTCACATTATTCTGTGACTGGCAAGTTTCGATAAGTGAAAGGTGACCACGATGAAGCGCCCCCATTGTAGGCACGAGGCCTATGGTATTGTGATGTTGTTTTTTAGCCTTTAAAAAGGCTTTTAAAGGGGTTATTTCCTTGAAAATCTCCATTCAGGACGTTTTTCGAAAGGGTCGCAAAGATATAGGGAAAAGGGAAATAAGTTGATCATGGGGGTATTTTTTTGTAATTTTGTGGCTCAAATTTCCGTTCTACATTTTAAAATCAATCAATATGGCAAAACTTCGTGTTCTATATGTAGCCAGTGAGATCAATCCCTTTTTGCAGACATCAGAAGTAGCAGATTTTGTGCGCAAGCTTCCACAGGCGATGCAGGAAAGAGGCATGGAGATCCGGATTCTGGTGCCGCGCTTCGGTATCATTAACGAGCGCAAGAACAGGTTACATGAAGTGGTAAGATTGTCCGGTATAAACATTACGGTAGGCGATGAGGAGAAGCCGTTGATCATCAAAGTTGCGTCTATTCCGAACGCCAAATTACAGGTATACTTTATCGACAACGAGGATTACTTCCATCGCAAATCTGTTTTTCACGATAAGGAAGACAAATTCTACGAGGACAACGACGAACGCGCGATCTTCTTCTGCAAAGGCGCGATTGAAACGGTCCGCAAACTGGGATGGGCTCCGGACATCGTTCATTGCAATGACTGGATCACCAGTTTCATCCCGTTGTACCTGAAGACCACTTATAAAAACGACCCGTTGTTCAAAAACACTAAAACCGTTTTCACGATCTATAACAATGCCTTTTCACACAAATTCAAAGGCAATATTATGGACAAGGTGAAGATGATGGACATCGAAGACAACATGCTGGGCAATCTCAAGTCAGCAGACTTCGAAGGTTTTATCAAACTGGGTGTTGAATTTTCCGATGCTGTGATTGTTGCCGGTGACAATAAAAAGCTTGAAGGTCTGTTTAAGAAGATCAAGGAAAAGAAAGTTGAAACCATTGACAAAGACGAAAACTATACGGAATCCTATTTCAACCTCTATAATGAACTTGTGGGCTAAGCATTCGAGGCAACTGGTCGTGCTGGCAGTTGCCTCTTTTTTTTTCTCTTGCCAGGATGAAACCAGCTTTCTCGGGTATCCGAATCCCAGTCCGAAATTTAACATTGCATACGTCGACATTCCGATAGGAAGTTCCGTTTTGCTGATGGACTCTGTCCGCACTTCGAATTTCGATGCAACCAATGACCTTAACCGGTTTATGATCGGAAAAACGGACGATCCGGTTTTCGGATCTTCCACGGCATCAAGCTTTGCACAATTCTATCCCGCGGCGAAGATCGCTGATGATAGTGTTGTTTTTGATTCGCTGGTGATGCATCTGCGGCCCGACTTTTATGTCGATGGTGCCAATGGCAACACGAATCAGAAATTCAACCTTCACCGGATCAACGAGCCATTTTCTTACCGTTATACGGTGACCACCACGACCAACACCGGTGGGCAACAGAAACCGTTCGAGTCCACGTACAGTTTTAAAAGGCTGTTCTATAACAAATCGACGGTTGGCCATGATCCGGCCCCGATCGGGACACTTGATTTTCCTGTCGATTACGCCGAGTATGTGAGCGAGCGCGACGACCCATCGGTTGACGAAAAATTCATCCTGCGGACCCGGCTCGACAACGCTTTCGGCGAGGAGTTGCTCACCCTGCTTGCCGACACTGCATTTACAAATGATCTTTCATCAAATCCCGATCTTTTTTTTGAGGAATTCCACGGTATCGCTATTGTTCCCGAGCAAAGTGATAAAGTCGTCCGGTTTAACCCGGATTCAATCGACTTCCGCCTGTACTATCACACGTTAAAGGCGAACGGTTCCAACAAAGATACCCTGTCGCTCCCCATTTCCATCGGCCGCAACGGGCTGGCTAGTTTCAATGCCATTACCACCGACCGTTCAGGCGCTGAATTGGCTACGCTCACCAGTTACTATGAGGAATTCGATTTGGGCAATGACAAACGCTACATCCAGGCCGGCACCGGAATCGTGACGAAGCTTGATTTTTCTAAGTTCGTGGAGTTCGCCCATTCCGACACCATCGAGCAGATGGTCATCAATTCAGCGGAACTGATTATCAGCAATGTCGATGATCCCGACCATAACGAACCACCGTCAAACCTTTTGCTGACAGTTGTGAAGGAAAATAACCGGCCCAAGAAACTGGCCTACCCGGGAAAGACTTCCGCATACGTCAGTGATCTGGAGAACATCAACCGCTACCAGGGTTACCTGAACTTTGACAGACGAAATACTTCCACAACGTCAAGCGTGCTTTTTGACAGCACCTTTAACATTGTTAACGACCAGGGGAATTTCTTTAACCTGAGCTATTCAAGCACCGATAAAAAGTACAGCGGTACCGCGAGCCTGTTCTTCCAGCAATTGTTTGTGAAGGATGAAAGCAAAAAGCTATTTACGGATGTGGTGTTGATCCCTTACGCGCCGGCAAGAACCTCGGCCGATCCGGTGTATGGCCGGCATGTCAATGGCAAATCCTTAAACCGGGTTTCTTTCGATAAGAACAATATTATGCTCAGGGTTTACTATACCGTTCCCACTGTCAATCAAAACCAGTAATCATTATGTGTGGTATTGTAGCCTATGTCGGACATCGCCAGGCGCAGGAAGTTATTATCAAAGGCCTGAAACGTCTTGAATACCGTGGTTATGACAGCGCCGGTATAGCGTTGCTTAACGGCGGCCTGAACATCTATAAAAAGAAAGGCAAGGTTTCTGAACTGGAGGAATTCCTGAAGGGAAAGAACCTCAGCAGTCACATCGGCATCGGCCACACGCGCTGGGCAACCCACGGTGAGCCCAACGACACCAATGCCCATCCCCATTATTCAGCAACGAACAAGCTTGCCATTATTCACAATGGCATCATTGAGAACTACAGCGCTTTAAAAAAAGAGTTACTCCGCAAAGGACATACTTTTCTAAGCGAGACGGATACAGAAGTCTTCATTCACTTTATTGAAGACATCAAGGAAAACGAAAACTGCTCGCTCGAGGAAGCCGTGCGTCTCGCGCTGACGAAAGTCGTGGGCGCCTACGCAATCGTGATCATTTCGCTGGAAGAACCCAGCCTGCTCGTCGCTGCCCGCAAAGGCAGCCCGCTGGTGGTTGGCGTTGGTAAAAATGAGTTCTTTCTGGCCTCCGACGCTACGCCAATCATCGAATACACGAATGAGGTGGTATATCTCAACGACCAGGAAATCGCGGTGATCCGGGACGGCGAGCTCAGCGTTACCAACACGGCCAACCTGCCGCTTACACCCTATATTCAAACCGTCGACCTCGAACTGGAAGCCATCGAGAAGGGTGGGTTCGAGCATTTCATGATCAAGGAGATCTTTGAACAACCGAAGTCCATTAAAGACTGTATGCGCGGCCGCCTCGACTCGCAAAGCGGGCGTTTGGTATTGGGGGGTCTGCGCGAGTATATCAACAAACTGGTAAACGCCGACAGGATTCTCATCGTAGCGTGCGGAACATCGTGGCACGCGGGCCTGGTCGCTGAATATTTCTTTGAGGAGTTTTGCCGTATACCCGTAGAGGTCGAGTATGCTTCAGAGTTCCGTTACAGGAACCCCGTTATACGGGAGGGCGATGTGGTCATTGCCATTTCCCAGTCCGGAGAGACCGCGGACACCCTGGCGGCAATCGAGCTGGCGAAATCCAGAGGTGCCGTTATTTTCGGTGTTTGTAATGTTGTCGGTTCCTCTATTTCACGCGCCACACATGCCGGCGCTTACACGCATGCAGGGCCGGAGATCGGTGTCGCCAGTACAAAGGCATTCACTGCGCAGCTGACAGTGCTTTCCATGATCGCGTTGATCGTGGCTCAGAAGAAGGGGACAATCACTGAACAAAATCTTCATGCGCTGCTGGTGGAAATGGAAAATATTCCTGCGAAAGTAGAACGGGCTTTAAAACTGAACGATCAGATTCGTGAGATCGCGGAGACTTTCAAAGATGCCCGAAACTTTCTTTATCTCGGTCGCGGATACAATTTCCCGGTAGCGCTGGAAGGCGCACTGAAGCTGAAGGAGATCTCCTACATCCATGCCGAAGGATATCCGGCCGCAGAAATGAAGCATGGCCCGATCGCTTTGATTGACGAGGAAATGCCGGTAGTATTTATCGCGACGCGCGACAGCTCTTACGAGAAAATAGTCTCCAATATCCAGGAAGTCAAGGCGCGCAAAGGCCGCGTGATAGCCGTTGTCACGGAGGGCGATCAACTGATTCCGGCCATGTCCGAATTCACGATCGAAGTACCCGCCGTGCATGAAGCCTTGATGCCCATGGTTTCGGTTATCCCCTTGCAGTTACTTTCATACCATATTGCCGTTATGCGTGGTTGCAACGTGGACCAGCCGCGGAATCTTGCGAAGTCGGTGACGGTAGAGTAGCAAGCGTCATGGGACTGCCAATGAATACGCCGGACAATGTTCCTGGCCATGGTTAATACGCCTGGCAAACGGCATATATTTCCGAGTAATCCTTATTTTGCATCATGAATTTTCAACTTACTGAAGAGCACCTGGCGGTTCAGCAGGCAGCACGTCATTTCGCACATACCGAGTTGCTTCCCGGCGTGATCGAGCGCGACACCGAACAGAAATTCCCCTACGAGCAGATAAAGAAAATGGGCGCACTGGGATTCATGGGAATGATGGTGGATCCAAAGTACAACGGCGGCGGAATGGACACCATTTCGTACGTGCTGGCCATGGAAGAAATTTCAAAGATTGATGCATCAGCTTCGGTGTGCATGTCGGTCAATAATTCACTCGTATGCTGGGGGCTGGAGAAATTCGGCACGGAGCAGCAAAAGGAAAAATACCTCAAGCAACTGGCGACCGGATCGGTGATCGGCGCTTTCTGTTTATCTGAACCGGAGGCGGGGTCAGATGCGACGAGTCAACATACGACGGCCGAGGACAATGGTAGTCATTACATTCTGAACGGCACCAAGAACTGGATCACCAACGGCAATAGCGCGGGTGTTTACGTTGTCATCGCACAGACGGATGCGGAAAAGCGTCACAAGGGCATTAATGCACTGATTGTCGAAAGGGGAATGCCGGGTTTCGTGGTGGGCAGAAAGGAAGACAAGATGGGTATCCGCGGTTCCGATACGCATTCGCTCATGTTTACAGACGTCAAAGTGCCGAAAGAGAACCGCATTGGCGACGAAGGCTTCGGTTTTAGTTTTGCGATGACAACACTCAACGGCGGGCGCATTGGCATCGCTTCCCAGGCCCTGGGAATTGCTGCCGGTGCCTATGAACTGGCGCTGCAATATTCAAAAGAACGCAAGGCTTTCGGGAAGACACTTTCCGGGCATCAGGCCATACAATTCAAGTTGGCCGATATGGCAACGAAGATCGACGCGGCGCGGTTGCTGGTTCATCAGGCCGCGTGGCTCAAGGATCAGAAAAAGGACTTCGTGAAGGCTGCAGCCATGGCCAAGCTTTTTGCGTCGCAGGTTGCCCAGGACGTTACGACAGAGGCCGTTCAGATTCATGGCGGATATGGTTATGTGAAAGAATTTCATGTTGAGCGTCTGATGCGCGATGCCAAAATTACCCAGATCTATGAGGGCACGACCGAAATACAAAAAATGGTTATTTCCCGCGAATTGCTGCGATAGGGCCTCGCGAAGTGATATTCATCGTGCGTCCATGCCGCCGCGCAAAGAAAAAACATGGGGTTTCATGAACCTTTAACCGGTCCGGGTGTACAGCGTATAAATTGATTACCATGCTGTATAAACTCCTTGCTGTAGCACTCCTGTGGTCGTGGATGGCTGTAGCCGCAGACCCCGAGCCGGTTTTACCGAAAACAAAAATTATCAAACCTGTCAGCTGGTACGCGGAACAGGCACAAAGCTGGGAACAGCAAGTTCAAGGGAACGCCGGCGATGCGGGTGCCTGGCTGAACTACTTTACGGCATGCCGTTACAGTCACGCAAGCCCGGCAACAATTCAAGCCATCGTGCTGCAAGTGATGAATGCCATACCGGACACGTATGAGTACTACCTCATGCGCGGCCTGTCTGCAGGGTTTACCCCTGAAGCAAGAGCGTATCTTCGTCAGGCTTCGACATTGCAACCCGATAATCCGGCGACGGATGCCGCATTACTTTTGCTGGAAGCGTATGAAGGAAACGTGGAAAGCCGCGCTGCATTAAGTAAAAAAATATACGCAACGGGTCACATTGCTGCGTCGCTATTGAGCTACAGTTATAACGTGCTGATGTCGGTCGGCCCTGGCGCCGTACTCATCACCGAGGGTGAGAATACCGCGCTTCCATTGTTTGTTTTGCAGGATGTACTGCATATCCGCACGGACGTGACAATCCTGCAGCTGGACCTTATGGTGGACGCCGGCTACCGTAAACGCGTGGCCAATACGTTGCGCCTCGACCTGGACGAAACAGCGCTTCCCGCCGCGCCCGCTGTATGCAAAAGAACGCTCGCAGCCATGCTGCCGGCACAGAATCCGAACGTAACATTTTACTATGCGCTTACCGTACCGCAGGATAATATTGCCGCCATTAAAGACCGTTTGTATGTTGTGGGATTGGCGTCTCAGCTCAGCCAGGACCGGCTGGATAATATTCCCATCATCCGCGAAAACATGGAGCGCCGGTTCCTGCTCGATCATCTCACAGTCGACTTCAACGGTGAAAGCGAGTTTTCATCCGGGAAGGTATTGGCCGCAAATTACCTGGTGCCAATGCTCATGCTTTATGAGCACTATCAAAACAACGGTGAACAGACAAAGGCCCGGGACCTTGAAGTGCTGATCAATAAAATCAGTATCATGAGTGGTAAAGGCCGGTATGTCGCTAACTTTCTAAACCGTGGTAAAAGTGGTCAAGCCCCGCTTGCCATTATCGACCTCAATACGAAAGCGGTTGAGGGATCTTTTAAGCCTGTCAATCAAACCCTGTATGCAGGTGAGTATGAAGTGACCAACGAAGCGTACCATCGGTTTCTCACCTACCTGCTGCAACAGAAACAGGAAGAGCAGCATAGCCTTTATGATTTTGATCTGTCTGGCTATGACGAACCCGCCTTGTCTTTCATGAAAACCTATACGTCAAATTATGTCGCTACAAAAAGAAATAAATACTTTACGCGCCATCCGGCCGTTAATGTATCATACGAAGCCGCACTGGCTTATTGCGAATGGCTGACACAGCAGTACAATCACCAGGAAGGTCGCAAATTCCAAAAGGTCAAATTCAGGTTACCCTCGCTCAGGGAGTGGCAGATCGCGGCGCTGGGTTATGATAAATTTCAATCCTGGGAGCTGGACGAGAACATCGTGGAAGTGAATGTCCCCAAAAATGAAAAGGACGAATTGTCGAAAGGCTTTCGCAAAATTCCTGTCAAGGGCAACGATATTTTGTACCCCTGGTATAAACATTACAATTACCGCAACAAAGCACTGAACAGTTTTGGCTGTTCGCTGGGCAACTTTAAGTATCCCGAAAGTCAAAAATCATGTGGCCCCGCGAAAAATACGGGCGATGGATTCTTGATGATGAGCATTGTCGGCGCTTATTTTCCCAATGGAATGGGACTTTACGACATCGTGGGAAACGTCGCGGAGATGATTGATGAAAAAGGAAAGGCTTGTGGTGGAAGCTGGAATCATCCGCCGGAGGAATCGACCATTCGCAGCATCAACGAATATAACCGGCCCAACCCTGCGATTGGATTCAGGGTGTTCATGGAAGTGATCGAACCATAGTGTCATGTTCTTAAGCCGGCTTGACAAGAAGTCTGACGAAGAACTTATGCGCCACGTGCAAGCCGGTGACAGTCATGCCATGACCATTTTGTACAGGCGTTACAGTGTTCCGTTACTGCGTTATTTTTATCGCATGCTCTGGAAGGAAGAGGCGTTGGCACAGGATGCGCTTCACGATTTGTTCGTTAAAGTGATCGAGCGCTCCGGTCAGTTCGATACCCGGCGGAAATTTTCCACCTGGCTGTACGCCGCCGCCCATAATATGTGCAAGAACGAGTACCGGAAAATGGCCTTTCGTAACGCAGCACAAACGGGATCGATTGTGGATTTTCCGGCCGACGAAAATATCCACCAGGGTCTGGATGAGCAGGCGTTTATGAAAACGCTGGATCATCTGCTGGATAATATGGAGGAGGCGGATAAAAACCTGTTTGTGCTCAGGCATGAACTCGACCTGCCGCTGGAAGAGATTGCCCGCTTACTGGATTGCCCGGTAGGCACGGTCAAGTCGAGACTGTTTTATTTAAGAAAAGAGCTTGCCCGCGAAATGCATATGTTCGACACGAAAATCACGATTTATGGAACATCACACATCTGATCGCGACGAACGCCTTGAGGCGCTGCTGTCAACACGGGATTTTGAAGAACTTTCGCCCGTTGAGAAAACGTTTGTGCGGGAAGTGCTTGGATCGGAAGCGCAATATCGCGCCCTGAGAAAGGTCAGCCAGGCTTTGGTTATCCGAACTGACGTTTCTCCCGATCCTGATATCCTCAAACGGCTGCAGCACCGGATGGCAGCGGCTAAAAAAGTACCCGTTCCCGCTGCAGGTTTCGGAATTACCTTACCCCTATACGCAAGTGTTCTATTGATGATCGTGTTTGCAGGCGCGGGATGGTGGGCAGGTACAACATTCGGTCAGCAACCTCGTGAGATTGCTGCGGTCGTAAAAACGGATACGGTATACGTCAGGACAAAGCCGGACACGATTACGATTTACCGGGACAGAATAATTCGTGAAGCTGGCAAAGCTCAACCTCAGCCTGCCCAGGGCCTAGTTAAGGTTGTTGCTACCCCGCGACGCGACGGGAAAGACGTGGGGGTTAGCATGGAAGAAAAGGAAGAGTTGCAGTGGCTGTTGGTGGCCGGCTCGGAGTAGGGAAACCTATTTGCCTGCTTCGCTCTGATTCCATTCATATACTTTGTCTGCAATTTCGATCAGTACCTCCGGGTCTTTCTCCAGGGCATTACCGATCACAATCATGTCTGCTCCCGCTTCGAGAGCTGTCAGGGCCTTGCGCGGGGTATTGATTCCGCCCCCCACCACAAGCGGCACGTTGATCGCCTTGCGAACACTCGCGATCATTTTCGGGCCAATCTCCTTTTCAGCGCCGCTTCCGGCATCCAGATAAATGAGTTGCAGGCCAAGCATTTCACCCGCCATTGCCGTACAGGCCGCCAGCGAATACTTGTCATCCGGGATAGGCATTGTATTGCTGATATAGGCGACTGAAGTAACGCGGCCTGAATTGACCAGCACGTAGCCCGTAGGGATAATTTCAAGCTTGGTATTGCGTATAATGGGCGCAGCAAGGACGTGCTGACCGATCAGCAGTTCGGGATTTCGCCCGGAGATGAGCGATAAAAAGAGCAGGGCATCGGCGGTGGGTTCTATTTGCATTACGTTTCCAGGGAAGAGGATCACCGGTATGCTCACGGTATCCTTTACCTGTCTGACCACCTCTGAGAGATTAGTGGTCGTTACGAGACTTCCACCAATAAAAAAATAATCGACACAGTTTTCGCTGGCCAGGTTGATCAGGTGAAGGAGCCGCGCTGGGTCGGTCACCTTGTCGGGATCGATGAGCACGGCGATGGATTTTTTTCCGTGCCGCCGCCGGTCGCGTAATGTATCCAGGATTTGCATGCTTACTCCGCCTTCTTTTCTGTTTGTGTGCCCAGGTACTCCGAAAGTTTTTCCTTGGCAAGGTTAAGGAGAAAAACAGACGCCTGGCTTGCCAGCGCAGTACCGATCTGCGTAACGATGCCTGGCGCCGATGCTACCGATGCAACGGTTTCAGTTGTTTCATCTTCTTCGGCAGAAGGCTCCGCAACCAGCTTTATTTTTTTGGTCTTCGACTTTGGTTTTTCGTTGGGGCCGGCGAACTGGTGGAGCAAAAAATAGGTGACGGCCAACGCCCCGCCGATGATCAATGCATTGGTCACTATTTTTTCGGTCCGTGCTGTGATAGACTTTACTTCTTCTTCCAGTCCGGCCCGGTGCGTTTCTGATTTTCTCAGCAGCTGGTTTTTGAAATCGTTGGCGTCAAGTAGTTCCATGTTATTTTTTCTTGTGCTTGATGTTTTCGATAAGTTGGTCTTCAAGTTTGCGGCTCAATGCATCGCGCGAAAACCAGATCACGAGCGCCGTTATGATGTAAAATAAACTGACAATACCAAAGCCGGCATACACGCCCAGGTGTTCACCGATCTTATAGGCTACCGCCATACTCAGGAAAAAAACAAAGAGGGCGACCGCGAGGCCGAGGATACCAAATACCGCAGCCTTCGCCGCTGTTCTGGCGATGTCCTCTTTAACTTCGATTTTCACCAGGGATATCCGTGCTTCTACATAACCCGTCAGGTTAGCCAGAAGACCATCCAGTTTCAGAAATTTCATGATCGATTCTTTCAGCACGGCGTAACAGATTTATAACGTGAGGCCATACAAGATAAGCAAATTTAGGACGGTTCATGGCAACTTCAAAAGCTGCTGGCTTCAGGCCGGAGGTTACAGGCGTTTTTTTTAGACAATGAGCAGATGGCATGCTGATAAAATTTATCTTGAACCAGGAGCATCCAGGGAAAGCTTCGCGCTTCGATTTGCCGCCGCGTCGGGTTCCAGCGCTGCCAGTCCTGACCGCGAGCTGACGGTTTAAACAATTCACAGCATTCAATCGGCTTACAATGCCGCCGATGCCTGATTCCCAACCTGTCTGCCACGCGAGGCTCGCGGGATGGCAGGCAAATGCCTAATGCCGCTGGTTGAGAAAAATCAGGAAGAACGGAACGAGGAAAAATGTAAACAGCAGGAAGAGAAAACCAGCCAGGCGATGTTCGGCAGTCATTTTCCCGAATCCAGCCGACAACCACAGCAGAGATTTCCTTAGAACAGGTACCGGAAGAAAGATCAGAACACCCGCCAGATTGAACAGGAAATGCGCCACCGCGATACTCACCACTTCAACAGTGTAACCGTGAACCAGTGCGGCAATAAAGGCCGTGATCGTGGTGCCGACATTTGCGCCGAGTATGAAAGGAGCGGCCTGTCGCAGGGTGGCAATTTTTTTTGCGACGATCGGTACCACAATCGACGTGGTGATGGTGCTGGACCGGATTGCCGCGGTGGTCAGCAAACCCCATCCGAATGATTTGTAGGCATTCTTAAAAAAGAACCGGCTGAAGGCCTCCGGGGATCGTGCCTTTAAAAGGTCGGCGACAAGCTTGCGGAAAATAAGGATCGATGAGAACAAAAGGATGAGCGCGACTGCAGCCCACAGGAAAGGAAGCGGAGCCACGGATGTCAACAGGTCTGCCAGCGTATCAAATCCGTCCCACGACACGGGGAGGGCGGGTGCTTGCTGTGTATGCGTGACTGATCCCGCAACGGCCGCGGAAAAACGCGACAATAAATGGTAATGGTACTCCAATGGAAAGATCACCGCTGCCGTGAGCAGGTTAAAGAAAAAGTGCGACGACCCCGCCGCGACCGCCCTTTTGAATTCTTTTTTGCGGCTGATAAAGCCAATCGACACAATCATCGCCGTAATCGTTGTGCCCACATTGGCGCCCATAATGATCGGGACAGCGCTCCCCAGCGACAACGCCCCTGAAGCAACAAAAGCAACAACCAAAGCGGTGGTCGTGGAACTGCTTTGGAGCATGGCCGTAAGCAGCAGGCCGATGAACAAGCCAGCAAATGGATTGGCCGTCGCCAGCAGGATCACTTGTGCCACTGTCCCGCCCAGCTGCTGCAGCGATGCCACCATCAGGTCGAGCGCCAAAAGAAAGAGGAGCAACGCGCCGGCGATGTAAAGCACAACCCGGAGGTCTGCGCTGTTGTTTTTCGCTGGAAGGCTGGGCTGCGTTGTTTTCAAATCAGAGGCAAGTGCTGTAAAGATAACAGTCGTTAAAAAGCGCGTATTCGTAAATCAGGAGGTCAACTCGTTAATGGCCATCCAGGCCATCAGACCGGGAGCAATTTTCAACGCGTCTTCATCGATGTCAAACGTTGGTGTGTGAACATATGAAGACAATCCCTTTGCGTCGTTACGCGTTCCCAGCCGGTAGAAGGAGGCCGGGACCACCTGCGAGTAATAGGCAAAATCTTCGGCGCCAAGCGTGATATCGATATCGACGACATTTTCCTTTCCGACGTAGGCTTCGGCGGCAGACCGGATCCGGCGTGTAAGCTCAGGGTTGTTTTCCAGGTAGGGATATCCTCTTGATATGTTTACTTCGCATGTACCACCCATACCTTCCGCGATACTTTCCGCCATCTTTTTGATCTTCGTCAGCGCAGATTCACGCCACACTTCGTTCATCGCCCGGAAAGTGCCGGCGATGTTCACTTCGTTGGGAATAATATTCGTTGCGCCGAACCCGGTAATGTTACCAAAGGTGAGCACGGTGGGCTGTCGTGGATTCGCATTTCGGCTGATGATTTGCTGCAAGGCAATAATGATATGCGAGGCAATGACGATGGGGTCGACGGCGAGGTCGGGCGCTGCACCATGACCGCCTTTGCCAATTACCTTGAGATAGATCTCATCGGCGCTGGCCATGTACATACCTTCTTTGAAGCCAATCTTTCCCGTCGGCAAAAGCGGGAATACATGTTGTCCGATAATGCCGGAAGGTCGCGGATTTTCCAGTGCGCCATCGCGGATCATGTATGACGCGCCGCCAGGATTCTTTTCTTCCCCCGGTTGGAAAATCAGCCGGATAGTGCCTTCAAACTGGTCTTTCACCTCATTCAGAATTCTCGCCGTGCCCAGCAACGATGAAGTGTGAACGTCGTGTCCGCAGGCATGCATCACGCCCGGGTTTTTCGATTTGTACGGCACATCATTCGCCTCAACGATCGGGAGCGCATCCATGTCGGCACGGAGCGCGATCATCTTTTTTTCCGGATTCCTCCCGGTGATATCCACAATCAGACCGGTGGTAGCCAGGCCTTCTGTCGGCGAAAGGCCGAACGAGCGGAGCGTATCGGCAACAAACTTGACGGTATTAAATTCTTGGTAGGAAAGTTCAGGGTTGGCGTGAATATGCCGCCGGAATTCCACCACTTTCCCGCTGTGCTGGTCTGAGAGTTTCCTGATTTTGTCGAGAAGATCCATTGCTTCAGATTCTGCCTCGAAATTACGAACAATTCCTGTGATTACTTTAAGTGCGACAGTGCCGGGCAGGTCGTGACTGATTTTCAGTTGTATCGTTTTTTGAGCCGTGGCCGTGTATGAATGGCCAATAGATGGATAATGAACAATAAGTTTTGATACAATTTTTGGGAATGAAAAATGAACGTCAGATATTGGCAAGCCTTTAAATTCTAAAAATGATGAATGAATTGAAAAAACTGTTCGTGGTCCTGATGCTGTTGACGGGTGTGATGGCCAGGGCGCAGCAAGCTTCCATGCAAGAACTTCCGCTGGCGGATATGTCTGCGTTCAGACCTCAGGCCGGTAACTGGCAGATCGTTGGTACGGTGATGATGAATCCGGATATAGATATACATGAGATGGCGAAGCCGGCACCGGAAGCTCCCACGAAGCGCAGGAAATCAAAGGAGCCCGAAAAAGCGCCGTTGAAAGTGGTCAGTTTTCAACCGGGTAAAGGAATATTACTGAACATGAACGACGACACCCGCAAAGATCACCTGGTCACTAATTTTGTCCACGGCGATCTGGAGCTTGAACTGGAAGTAATGCTGCCGAAAGGCTCCAATTCGGGTATCTACCTGCAAGGGCGATATGAGGTGCAACTGCTCGATAGCTGGGGTGTTAAACATGCTAAATATTCTGACATCGGCGGGATCTACCGGAACTGGGAAACGGAGCCGGGAAAGATTTACATGGGAAAAGCGCCGCTGAGCAATCCCGCTAAAGCGCCCGGTCTGTGGCAGAAAATGAAAATATCTTTTCGCGCACCCCGTTTCGACGCGAACGGCAAAAAAATCGCGAATGCGAAATTTGTTTTTGTCGACCTGAATGGCGTGCGCATCCACGACAATGTAGAGGTGCCGCTGCCGACCGGCGGTCCGCTTGAAAACAACGAAGTATCGGAAGGCCCGCTGATGATCCAGGGCGATCATGGCCCGGTGGCTTTCCGAAACATCCGGTATCAACCGATGAAAAACATTCAGGTCAGCGTCAGTGAAATCACGTTTAAAACCTACAGGGGAAAATTCAAGGAGATCGCCGATTTTGTCTCGGCAACACCACTTAAAACCGGCACGTCAGAGGAACTCACCTGTGAAGTGCTCGAAGACGAAAATGCTTACGGCGCTGTTTATACAGGGAAGGTTACGGTGCCTGAGAATAACAAATATAATTTTCAGCTGGCGTATACCGGCGGCGCGAAGCTCGTAGTCAACGGCGAGACACTGGTTGATAATCAACGCCCGGATGCAGGTGGCTGGAATGGGAAAACGATCACCCTGAAAGCAGGTACATATCCTTTTGAGATCTATAACTTCAAGGACGCATCGTGGATGCCGCCCAGGCTGGGCCTGTTTGTCAGGACGGCGCAGTCGAACCTCGTGACCCTGCATGCCTACAACTCTTATCCACCCGAAGATGAACCTACCTCGCCGATTCTGATCGGCCTGGGCAACGAACCTAAACTGCTCAGGGCTTTTGTGGATTTTAAAGGTGATCGTCAAAAGCGGTTGACGCATACCATAGGCGTTGGTGATCCCGCAGGTGTTCACTATGTATATGATCTGGGTTCCGGCAACCTGGCGTGCGTGTGGCGAGGCGCGTTTGTTGACGCTACGCCGATGTGGCACGAACGCGGTGATGGATCATTTAAACCCCGGGGCGCGACGCAGTACCTGTTCATGAACCAGGCGCTGGCGTTTTTGTCCACGCCGGCAGATGCATTTCCGGCAACCGGTACGGAAGGCGCGTTCAAACCCAGGGGCTATGTGCTCGACGAATCAACAGGTCGCCCGGTGTTCCGGTACACCTATCAGGGACTTGAGGTTGAAGACAAGGTCCTTCCGTCGGATGACAACCGAAGCATTCGTCGTGAGGTCACCATCAAGAATCGCGGCACACAAACGGGATTGTACCTGAAACTGGCTGAAGGTGCGAGTATTGTTAAACTTGAAAATGGTGCGTATGCCATCGATGACCAGCAATACTATATCAGAACAGCGGCGCCCGTGTCAGTGCGCGAAGTCGATGGCAAAAAGGAACTGATCGCTGTTGTCGATCGCGGTGCGATAAACTATTCAATCATTTGGTAAACTGAAAAAGGGTCATTATGCGTATTCATATTTTGAAATTTGTGACGGCACTAGTGCTCATGGCGTGGGCCTGCGACACGGCTGCCCAGGCAGTAGCATCTGCCGAAGACGAGTATTATAAAATCATAACGATACCCACCCCCGAGGGCGTCTTGCTGGAGGTCGGTGGCGTCGCTACGTTGCCAGATGGTCGAATCGCCGTTTCAACCCGCCGTGGCGACGTATGGACTATTGAAAACGCGGCAATGGAAAACGGGTCGGCGCCTTCCTTCAAGCTGTTTGCCTCGGGACTGCATGAGCCGCTGGGACTTGCCTATAAGGATAACGCCCTTTACGCGGCGCAACGCGGGGAGCTCACCAAACTGACAGACACGAATGGTGATGGCAGGGCTGACATTTATGAGACCATTCATGCATGGCCGATTTCCGGGCACTACCATGAATACTCCTTTGGTCCTAAAATCGCGCCCGACGGAAGTTTCTTTGTGACAGGAAACGTGGCCTTTGGAGACGAAGAATGGTGGCGCGGCGAGAGCCGTAAACCCTGGAGAGGCTGGACCATGAAAATACATCCTGACGGAACCCTCGAGCCGTGGGCCACCGGCATGCGGTCTCCCTGCGGACTTGGTATGATCGATGGTGAATTTTTTTACGACGATAACCAGGGCGACTGGATGGGATCCGGTGGTATCTGGCATGTGACAAAAGGGAGCTTCACCGGTCACCCCGCCGGTTTGCGGTGGACAAGCCAGCCCAATTCTCCCGTGACGCTTACAACGGAACAACTGTACGCAAAGGTCGATCCCCGCCGGACGCGCCGGAACGGCCAGTATGTCAAACCCGAAAATGTCGTAGATGAAAAACCCAATTTTCTCTATGCGTTCAAGGACGATTTTCCGGAGCTGCGTCTCCCGGCAGTATGGCTTCCCCATGGCATTTTGGGAATATCCAACTCAGAGATTATTCGCGATGAGACCAACGGGAAGTTTGGTCCGTTTGCCGGCCAGATATTTGTAGGCGACCAGGGCCAAAGCAAGATCATGCGTGTCGTGCTGGAAAAGGTGAAGGGTGAATTCCAGGGCGTAGCTTTTGATTTCAGGTCAGGGTTTCAGTCGGGCGTGTTGCGGATGAACTGGGGACATGACGGCTCGCTGTATGCAGGAGAAACGAATCGCGGTTGGGGCTCGGCCGGGACAACCAATTCGGGCTTGCAACGGCTGGTGTGGACGGGGAAAGTACCCCTGGAGATGAAAACCGTCCGCGCGATGCCCGACGGTTTTGAGATTGAATTTACCCTTCCCATTGACAAGAATAAGGCCGGCGACCTGGCCTCGTACAACGGAAGAAGTTTTATTTATAAATATCACCCGGTCTATGGAAGCCCCACCGTGCAGGAGGAGAGACTCTCCATCAAAGGCGTAAAGGTCTCTGATGATGGCATGCGTGTCCGTTTGCTGGTTGAGAACCTTCGTCAGTATTACATTCACGAAATCAATGTGAGCGGCCTCCAGTCGTCCAACGGTCTCCAGGTGCTCCACCCAACGGCATTCTATACACTGAACAATATCCCGGAAGGTGATAAGTTGCCGGCGAAAGAATGGAATACAAAACGTTCCGTGCCGGCGACAAAAACGACGACCAAAACAGCCGTAAAAACTGTTTCATCGAATTCTTCCAAAGCGCAAAGCTACGCTGCGATTGAGCCGCTGCTAGTGAAAAACACCTGTACGGCATGCCACCAGGTCAGTAAGCGGCAAGTAGGCCCGTCGTTCGCGGACATTGCAAAAAGAAATTACAGCAACGAGCGGATCGTGGAACTGATCTATAACCCCGAACCCAAGAACTGGCCGGAGCACGAAACACCCATGGCCCCGATGCCCCAGGTTCCAAGAGACGAGGCAATGAAAATTGCAGCCTGGATCAATTCGCTGCGCTGATTTTCAATATCGCCTCCAGAAAAAATGTGCTGTCCGTCATGGGAAGCACATTTTTTTTTCCTGCCTTTTGTCCTGCCAATAATTCAGGTGTTTAATTTGGGAATGCCTTTGCGATAATTTACTTTGGTGTTTCGGACCTATACCCCATGAGAATCGTTGTCTGCAGTTTAATATTGCTATGCGTCTCTTTCGAGCTGTTATCACAGGATAGTCTCGTACGTTTTAAAGAGCTGACGTTCTCATCGCCGTTTGAAAAAAGAACATTCGAACGTTTCCGCAAAAAGGAAGTGGATCTGTTCTCGCTTTTCATGGCCAACGGAAACCTCCTGAGCGATGAAAAAATCACGGCACAACGCGCCCGGTTTTATGATTATGTTCGGGGAACCGGCTACGATAAGACGGCCGGTAAAAAAAATGACAAACGAATCAAACTGGTGTATGATAAACTGCACGGGGAGTTCCTGTCGAAGTACATAGAAAAAAACAGGTTCGAGGAGGTTTTTTATAATGGAAACTTCAATTGTGTTTCCGCCACCGCGCTTTATGCGCTGGCGTTTGAGGAACTGAAAATCCCATACACCATCAAGGAACAGCCAAGTCACGTCTACCTGGTGGCCTGGCCACGCGACGAACAGATCGTATTGCAAACCACCACCCCTGCCGGCGGCTATACCGCGATCAGTAATGAGTTCAAAATGTCGTTTGTGAGAAATCTGAAGGACCACAAAATGATCAGCAACCAGGAGTTTGCTTCGCGCGACAACAGCGCATTATTTGACGAGTATTACTTTGGTAAAAATTCTGACATCAGACTCCTGGATCTTGCCGGACTTCAATATGTCAACGACGCGTTATATAAATGCGAAGAAAAGCAATTCGAAGCCGCCTTCATTCAGCTGGAGAAAGCGTATATGCTCTATCCGTCTGAGCGGGTGATTCACCTTTTGGTGTATAGTGGCGCCCACGCATTCGATACGCGCAAGCTTAAAGACTCCACGCACGCGGTGTTGCTTGCAAAATTGTCGCGTTATAAATCCTACGGCATCGATCCAGATGTAATCGTTTCTGAATTTGGAGGTATTACACAGAAACTTCTGTTTGACAAGGGCAAAAAGGAACAGTACCGTCAATATTTCAACACGGTTGTTGGCGGACTGCAGGACATCAAACTACGCACCGACATTTCGTTTATCTATTACTATGAAAACGCCCGCCTTTTTTACAACCAGGCAAAGTTCGGCGAATCCTTAGCGCATATCGAGGAAGCGCTTGCACTCAAACCTACCCATGCTGATGCGCAAAGCTTATTTCTCGGTGCGCTGGGCCAGCATTTAAGTTCGAAGGGAAGGGATCGGGAAGTCGTCGACGTCCTGGAAAAATACACCGTCCGGTTTCCTGAGTTGGAGGCTAATAATCATTTCAACGCAATGAAAGGGACGGCTTACCTGTTTCAGTTTCACCTGGGCTATGGCACAAACAAAATTGCCGACGGCGATAGATACCGAGGATTGTTTGAAGCGATAATTGATAAATACCCGGACATGGTGATTAACCCGGATCTCATCGGGCAATCATACTCAATGGCGGCGGTCTACTACTACCGGAAAGGGCAGGTTGCCAAAGCGCGACAGCTCATCAGTACGGGACTGAAGTATGCACCAAATAATTACGAACTGATCGCCCGCCAGCAAATGATACGGTGATTAGTACCGGTTTTCGGCGGCCAGATGATAGTTGGTTTCCGTGATGTAATAATTACTCTGTACAGTCTTTACCTTGGCAATGATGCTGATCTCTTCCATGACGAAAATCCCCCGCTGTAAACGGTATGTGAGGCGTCCGACACCGTTTTGTGTATCCCAGATCTGGCCGGCGTCGTCACCGATGTACTGGCCATTGGTCAGTTTTCCTTCGTAAAATTCGACACCATCCTTGCTATCGTCAGACATCCGGAATTCGAGCGTGTAGGTTCCGTCTTTTAATATTCTGTCAATCGGTGTTACGACGATCTCCGGATAGCGCTTCTTCAATTCGCCGTTAACGGTATACTCTTTCAGCCCCTTACAAAGGTTACCCTCGAAATAAGGAATCTCTGCCATCAGCTTGCCGGAGCGACGGTATTTCTTCTGAATGCCGTGCATCTTATCGCCTTTATAGGGCGTTTCCTGGTTCACGATGCCATTCTCATAGTATCGCCGGGCAACGCCTTCCCGTAAATTGTTTTCATAATGCACTTCCTGAAAAACCTGGCCGCTTCTGTAGTATTCCCGGGAAGTCCCGGTTTTAGAACCGTCTTTGAACACCATTTCTTTGTGCAGGGCACCATCGGCATAGTAGGTACGGGAAATGTTGTTATCAGCGGGTAACTCACCCGTTGATGACTCCTTGTTGGGAGAACAGGATGAAAGCAGGATCAATAACCAGACACCAAAACCGTACGCAGCCTTCATGTGGGCAAGTAAAAGATAACGCAAGATACGATTATCCCTTCAGAAGCTAAAGCTGAAATCAAGGCGGCTATCCGGCCGTGCTAATGAAGCGAGATTCTTTCCGGGACAATAATGGCTGCGGGAAAGTATTTGCGGATCATGATGTAATCCGGCTGTGCCTCCATGCGCGAATAGTACTTGCCTACCTTGACACGGAAGATAGGCTCTGTGAAGTAAATTTCGGCGTCTAGTTCCGGCATGGCGGTTGCCAGCGTCTTCTTGGCGTTAAGCGCTTCCTCGCGCCGGCCTGAATATACCTGGATGGAGAACCCATCGATCACTTTGCGGTTAAGGTTGATCCGGTCAATGCTATCCAGAACATTGTCCAGCCTGGCGTTCACCGTGTGTTTCGGTTCCACATACGCGGTTGCCCGGGGCTCGTCTGGATTTTCAATCGTCTTGAGGTCAGTCTCTTCGGGCTTCGGGCGCCATACCGAAAGGTCTTCCGTATATTTCCCGCCCTGTGTAGAGGACGTTGTGCTTTTTTGTGCAGCGCATCCGGCGAGAAAAATCGTGAGGATAATGCCGTAGACAGAGGATGAATAGAAACGCATGATTAATCGATTATGATGCAGCGGTTGTGAAGAATGTCATCTTCTACCTTTTTGTATTTAACGTCGCGCAATACCCGGCCATCCGTATACTGAACGCTTACTTTGTCGTTTCGACCCGCTAATTTTTCCGATTTAACCGGCATTACCTTTTCCTGGGGCGGCCGGTTTGGCTGAGACTGTCCGCCGCCGCCGCTCAGCAGTGACTTTGATTCCTCCTTCTGTTCGCTTAACCGGACACGGGCACGTTGCGCGCGGGCTTCCTGTACCTGGTCGGGTTTCTGGACAGGGATATCAGCTTTGAGGAGGAATGAAATGGTTTCCTCATTTACTTTTGCAATGAATCGCTTGAAAAGCTCGAACCCTTCAAACTTGTAGATCAGCAGCGGGTCTTTTTGTTCGTACACGGCATTCTGGACAGACTGTTTCAGATCATCCATCTCGCGAAGGTGCTCCTTCCACAATTGGTCGATGATCGCCAGCGTGATCATTTTTTCCATCGCCTTGATCAGCTCGGTATTATTTGTCTCTACACACCTGGCCAGGTTGGCCGCAACACCGATCTGCTTTTTCCCATCTGTAAAAGGAACCAGGATATTGTCGACCGTTGCGCCACGTGTTTTAAAAATTTCCTTTACAACCGGAATGGCTTTCGTTGCGACAGCATTGTTTTTCGCGTGATAATGCGCGAGTGCTTTCTGGTAAAGGTCGTCCGCAATTTTATGCTGATCGTTTTTCTCGAAGGTTTCTTTTGGAATCTCGTAGTCAAGTCCGAATGTGCTCAACGCATTGAGGCGGAGACTTTCATAGTCGTTGGCGTTCTTTGCATTGATTACCATATCCTCGCTGGTGTCGTATAACATGGTCAGGATATCCAGCTCGAGTCGTTCACCGAACAAAGCATTTTTCCGGCGTTTGTAAATTACCTCGCGCTGGGAGTTCATGACGTTATCGTATTCGAGCAACCGCTTCCGGATGCCAAAGTTGTTCTCTTCAACTTTTTTCTGCGCCCGCTCGATGGAACTGGTCACCATGGAATGCTGAATGACCTCACCTTCTTTCAGTCCAAGCTTGTCCATGATACGCGCGATGCGTTCGGGCATGAACATGCGCATAAGGTTATCCTCCAGGGAGACGTAGAACTGTGATGTTCCCGGGTCACCCTGCCGACCGGAACGACCCCGAAGCTGACGGTCAACACGTCGCGATTCGTGGCGCTCGGTCCCGATGATGGCCAACCCACCGGCTGCACGCGATTCGGGTGTGAGTTTGATGTCCGTTCCACGGCCCGCCATGTTCGTAGCGATCGTTACCGTTCCGGGCTTGCCGGCTTCGGCAACAATCTCAGCCTCGCGCTGGTGTTGCTTGGCGTTCAATACCTGATGTTTGATCTTGCGGATCTGCAACATGCGGCTCACCAGTTCGGAGATCTCCACCGAAGTGGTACCGACCAGCACAGGTCTTCCTTCTCCGGTTAATTTGACGATTTCCTCAATGACCGCATTGAATTTTTCCCGAACGGTTTTATACACCAGGTCGTCATAGTCCTTCCGCACGGCGTGCCTGTTGGTGGGGATCACGACGACGTCGAGTTTATAGATGTCCCACAATTCGCCGGCTTCCGTTTCAGCTGTACCCGTCATCCCGGCGAGCTTATGATACATCCGGAAGTAATTCTGCAGGGTGATGGTGGCGTACGTCTGTGTCGCGTCTTCTACCTTTACATTTTCTTTCGCCTCGATGGCCTGGTGCAGTCCATCAGAATAACGCCGGCCGTCAAGCACACGGCCCGTTTGTTCATCGACGATCTTGATCTTCCCGTCAACGAGGATGTACTCCGTGTCCTTCTCGAAAAGCGTGTACGCCTTCAACAGCTGGTTGACGCTGTGAATGCGTTGCGATTTGACCTGGTAGTCGCGGATAAGTTCTTCTTTCTTCTGCAGACGTGCTGCGTCATCAAGTTCAGGATCTTTTTCAAGCTTGTTGAGCTCGGTCCCGATCTCCGGAAGAATAAAGAAATTGGAATCTTCACCCTCACCGGTAATAAGGTCAATACCCTTCTCGGTCAGATCTACGCTGTTATCTTTTTCGTCGATGACAAAATACAAGGGCTTGTCTGCTTCCGGCATATTGCGCTTGTTATCCGCCAGGTAAAAATTTTCTGTTTTCTGGAGAATGGCCTTGTTACCTTGCTCGCTGAGGAACTTGATCAGGGGTTTATACTTCGGCATTGCCCTGAAAGCGCGGAACAATGCCAGGCCGCCTTCTTTTTCATTTCCTTCCGCAATCTGTTTGCGCGCTTGCGTCAGGTATTCGTTGATCGCTTTTTTCTGTGCTTCTACCAGTTTGAAGATGCGGGGCTTGAGATCATAAAATTCATGCTGGTCGCCGCGGGGTACCGGGCCGGAGATAATGAGGGGTGTTCTGGCTTCGTCAATCAAAA
>DASPJC010000354.1:0-3585 GCA_035628815.1 Ohtaekwangia sp.
TGTTGAAACCGGGTAGTTTTTTTCGACACGGGGGATAAGCTCTTCTGTCAGAAAGGTCAGGTAACGATCGTTCATGGCGAGCTCCTGCATGCGGCGGTTGTTGGAACGGTTTACAGGCTCGCGGTGATCCATAAAGACCACGATCACCGGCCGGATCTTGTTCAGATGAATGAGGTTGTCGAGGATGGTAATCATGTTGCCCATCTTCTCGTGCATGTATTCATAGCCGTCGGTGACATAGAGGATAGGATAGACCTTCCCGGAAGGTCGAAAATCGGGCGGGAGGTAGATGCTGTACATACACTGGTAGCCGAGGTGCTCGCTTTTAATCAAAAGGTCTTTCAGCACGCGGCCGTGGAAGATAGCTTCGAGGGGCTGGCCGATCGGATCTTCCTTCCACCGTCCCATGCGGAGCTCGGAGTTGATGCTGCCGCCGCCAACACCCGACCATTGTTGGTATGGATTGACAGGATCGACGATGATGTCGGTGTCATTAAGAATGATCCGGTAATCCAGTCGCGCGTCGGCGGGGAAAGATTTTTTCAGGATCCAGATGTCGGTGCCGGGGATGCGCGTTCCTTTATTTTGGAACTTCTTGTCGTAGCCCCAGCCGTTAAAATCACCCATCCACATGACACTGGTGGCGGCACCGCGATAGAGAAAGGCTACGGAGTCTTCGACGACGAATGGAATACGCTGGGATTGAATCAGGTTATCCCACGTGCTGTCGACTTCGGCAGCGGCCGGGGAATAAAGTTTTGTCAGGGTCGCTGTAAACGTGTCGTATCGCTGCGCAGGTAGAACGTGCGTATAAATCAGGAATAAAAAAATGAACGACGTTTTCATATTCTTACGATATCATCCTTGTCGTCGACAAACCGGACGCAGAAAGCCGCTATGAGCAGGAATACACCCGCCATCACGATGCTATAGATAGCCTGTGAGTTGTAAAGATATTTCACGATCGGCCCACCAATCACACCGTTAACGATTTGCGGAAAGGTGATGAAGAAATTAAAGATCCCCATATAGACGCCCATCTTGTGACTGGGAATGGCTCCCGCGAGGATCGCATAAGGCATTGCCAGTATGCTGGCCCATGCTATCCCGATGGCGATCATGGAAAAGACCAGCAAAAGCGGGTCGTGAATAAAATAGATCGAGATGAGGCCCAGTCCGCCGATCGATAGCGAGATGGCATGGGTCCTTTTCCGGCCTACCTTAAAAGCGATCGCCGGCAGCAGGAGCGCATATAATGCAGCCACACCGTTGTAGACACCAAACATGCCGCTCACCCAGTCGCCGGCAGCGGTAGAAGCTGCGGAATTTGTATCGGAGAGGGGCAGGCCATAAACGTGTGTCCGAACGGCTGCCGTGGTAAACACCCACATTGAAAAAAGTGCGAACCAGGAAAAGAACTGTACAAGGCCGAGCTGTAGCATGGTCTTTGGCATCCCGGCAAAGTCCCGGAAGATCTGGCCGAGTCCTTTTTTCCGCTCGTCTTTTTCTGCGTCGGTTTTCTCGTAGAAGTACTCTTTTGTCGTGAAAACCGTCCAGAGAATTGCCAGCAGGAATATAATTCCACCGATGTAGAAGGATAATGTAACGTTAGAAGCGACCTCGCCATCAGGAGCTTCCCGTGTTATACCAAACCATTCCGTCAGCACCCATGGAAGCCACGACCCGATCACGGCGCCCAGGCCGATTAAAAAGGTCTGGACTGAAAAACCGAGTGTCCGTTGATCGGAGGGAAGCAGGTCTGCCACAAGGGCACGGAATGGTTCCATGGCAACATTGAACGAAGCGTCCATGATCATCAGGATGCCGGCACCGAGATACAGGGCCGGAAGGATGTGAACGAGGATGTCCGCATTCGGCATGAACATCAACGCGACCGCGGCGACAAGCGCACCGGCGAGGAAATAAGGTTTTCTCCGCCCGAGCGACGTCCAGGTATGATCACTGTAGAATCCAATGATGGGCTGGATGATCATGCCTGTCAGCGGCGCCGCCAGCCAGAACAACGGTAGGTGTTCAACCTCGGCGCCGAACGTCTGGAGTATCCTCGACGCGTTGCCATTCTGTAGTGCAAAGCCGAACTGAATGCCGAAGAAACCCATGCTCATGTTCCAGATCTGGCTTCGGGAGAGGCGTGGCTTCGTAGCGGGAAGTACAGGGGCGGTCATAGAATCGGGGTAAGGTATGTCATCGGCAGCTTCCGCCATCGATTGTTCTTTTACTAAAATGGGTAAAATCACCGACAATGCCAACGGTCCTTTTCAGACCATGGCATCATGCCCTCGCCGGGCTACCACGTTATTTCAACCGCATCTGCTGTATATGAAAATTCCACCGACAAAACATCTTCCTGCGGCGCCGGTTCGGGCTCGATGATCGGATCGAATTTCTCCAACCCCGCGAAAAACTGGTTGGTTTCCGGCTGCAGCACATGGACGGTCCCATTGACATCCACTTGTGCGGTGTGCAATCCGTGAAAAACGATTCTCAGCTTTTTGAGCAAAGAAACATACCGCCCTTCTGCCAGGGTAAGGGATATCTTTTTACCAACGCCATCAAAAACGATGTCTCTTTTTGAAAACACGCCCTGCTGATAATCGAACGTCTCGCCATCGTCTTCGTAAAAAATAAAGGATGCCTGGCCTGTCCCGGCATACACATGGAGTATTAGCGTATCCGTTTTCGCTTTGGTGTTTTGTGCAACAGGTTGCATCGGCAGGATGGCGCCGGCTTTTACAAAAACAGGTAGCCGCTGTACAGGGCATTCAACTACCGCCTCCGAATTACCCGGATAGCGCTCGCCGTTGTAAAGGGAGTACCAGTCGCCTTCGGGGAAATAAACTTTCACGAAGTCTTTATTGCTTTCCACCGGTGCGACGAGAATGGATGGCCCTAACATATATTGATTATGAAACTGCCCGTCGTAAATTTTATGGTCATGGCCGTAGTCGATCGCCAGCGATCGCTGTACCGGCATACCTGTTTGCGCCGCATCGTAGAACAACGAATAGATGTAGGGCAACAGTTGGTAGCGGAATTTAATGTAGTTACGGGAGATCTGTTCCACTTCTTCGCCGTACGACCACGGCTCCGAATCGCGGCTGTTGATCATGCTGTGACCGCGGAAGAATGGCGAGAAGGCGCCAATGGAAATCCAGCGCGCAAAGAGTTTTGTTGTCGCGTCGCCCACGAACCCACCGACGTCATAACCGGCGAAAGCGATCCCGGTCAGTCCCATGCTGTTCACCAGCCGTACGCCCAGCAGCATATGCTCATCGTAAGCAACGTTATCACCCGTCCACACGGCGGCATAGCGTTGTATTCCCGAAAAGCCGGAGCGCGTAAGGTTGAAGGGGCGCTTTCCCTTCAACAGAGCCTTGGTTCCTTCGTACGTGCTTCGCGCCATCTGGAATCCGAAAATATTCCGCGCACGTCGCATGGTTGCTTTGTTACCGTCAAAATCGAATTCGACATTCTCCGGAAGCATATGACCCCAAGTTGCGATCTCGTTCATGTCATTCCAAAATCCCTGCACTCCAAGGTCGACGTACGATTGGAATTGTTCTT
>DASPJC010000355.1:0-5522 GCA_035628815.1 Ohtaekwangia sp.
CTACTACCTCGCCGTTTTGCTTCCTGTTCTTCTGACTGCGTTGGCGATGCGATTTTTCGTTTCCCCGCGATTCCCCGTGGGGCGCCCGGTAATGTCGCTGATCCTGTGGGTTGTAATATTTACGATACCGTTGTATGCAGCGAGTGTAATCCACCCTAACTTTTACCCCGAACGGTTCCTGGAGGTGATCGTTTCGAATTACGAATCTTTCATTGAAATATCAGATCCGGGAGATGCCATTGTATATGAGAACCTGCAGCCGGATGCCGGTCATATTTTATGGCACACACCGAAAGCGCTGTTGTCCGGGTTGTTCCGGCCATTGCTGTGGGAATCACAAAATGGACTCCAGCTTGTTATCGCAATGGAAAATACGGTGCTCCTGATATGTTTCATTGCGGCCATGGCTTCCTGGAAGTATGTTTTCCGGTCGACATATCGCGTGCTGATATTTTCAGCAATCGTTTACATTTTTTTGCTGTGCGTTTTTCTGGCGTTGTCGACCCCGAACTTCGGTACGCTTGTCCGCTACCGCGTTGGTTTTCTGCCCTTTTTTATCCTGCTTATATTGATAAAAAATCCGTTGACAAGGCGATTGGGTGCGTTTATTGAAAGAACATTCTTCCATATTGGACGGTAGTGAACCTAAGTCTACCTTTGCGGAAAGTGCATGTGGAATGGATAATCCTGTAATCATTTTTGGCGCCAATTACCTGGGCCGCGCGGTGAAAGACATTTTTGAAGCGAATGGAAACGTCGTGTACGGATTCCTTGACGATGATAAAAAACTTCATCAAACCGAGATCGATAACGTTATGGTAACAGGAAGTACCGACGACGACGGTTTTTTAAAACTCATCGGTAAAAAGTGCGAAGCGTTCGTGGCCATCGACGAGGTAAAGGTGCGGAAGAGCCTGGTGAAAATGCTGCACGAGGTACGAAAGGTACAGCCGGTTAACGCCATTCACCGGACGTCAATCATGGCCGCCTCCTCCTCGCTGGGCCATGGCAACCTGATTGACCAGGGCGCAAAAGTAGGCGCTGGTGCGGAGATTGGAAGTCATAATTTGCTGCACGCCGGAACAATACTGGGTGCCGAGGTGAAGGTCGGGAGTTTTGTCCATATCGGCGCGGGAAGTATTATCAATGCCGGGGCGGTAGTGGAGGACGACGTGTTCATTGGTTCGGGCGTCACGGTAATTTCGGGTATAACTATCGCTCAGGGCGCACGGGTCGGTGCAGGGTCTGTGGTTATTGCGCCGGTCAAGGCCGGTGAGACTGTTTTTGGAAATCCGGCGCAACGCGTCAAGTCATGATATTTTAATCGACTCTTTCATCCCATGTCCAAGATCCCGGAGACGAGCCTGATCCTCAACGAAGACGGCAGCGTTTATCATTTGAATTTGTTACCGCGCCACATCAGCGACACCGTGATCAGTGTAGGCGATCCCAACCGCGTGTACCGGGTGAGCCAGTATTTTGATGATGTGGAGTTCGAGATGAACCAGCGGGAATTCATCACGCACGTCGGGACGTACAAGGGTAAAAAGATAACCGTTATCAGTACGGGTATCGGGACGGACAACATCGAAATCTTTTTCACAGAGCTCGACGCGCTGGTAAATGTCGACCTGAAAACGCGGGAGCCGAAAAGCCGGCGGAAAAAACTGAAGATCATCCGGATCGGTACTTCAGGCGCCTTGCAGGAAGATATTCCGCTCGGTGCGCACCTGGTCACGGAGTATGCTGTCGGCATCGATAACCTGATGTCATTTTATGATCTGCCGCAGGACGAATTTGAGAGATCCATCGGCGACGATATTCAACAGCAGACCTCACTGCCCTTTAGCCCATACGTTGTCAAAGGATCGGAGTCGCTGCTAAAACAGATTGGCGAAGATATGATCACGGGGAATACGGTGACGACGCCGGGATTCTACGCGCCGCAGGGACGCGAAGTGAGGATACCTATCCGGTACCCGCGACTGTTGGAAGAGTTCAACTACTACCACCATAAAGCGCATGATTTCTGGCTCACCAACTTTGAAATGGAAACAGCCGGATATTACGCCATGGCCAGATTGCTGGGCCATGAAGTGCTGAGTGTCAATGCCATTATCGCCAACCGGGTGAAAAACAAGTTTTCAAAACAGCCGACCAAGGTGATTGACGGTCTGATAAAAAAAGTGCTCGAGCGCATATAGCATCATTAATACCTTCCATGACGGGCGGTAGTGTAAAACGATCTTTCCGGAAGCGTTGTCAGGTCCGCGAAGTGGTGCTGTCCATGCGCATAATATGCCTGCCGGCCGTCAGCGGATCGTCGTTGTAGAAACCCGACAGGATGCGGTGCGCAATCTGCTCGATGATCAGTTCCTCATCGGTCTTGCCTTCCTTTCCCCGCCAGAAGATCCGGGCGGGATGGCGTTTCATGTCTTCCACATAGTATTTGGCACGTTGATACTGCTCATCAGTAAAGGTAATGGTGAAGCAGGTCCTGACTTTTTGTGTTTCCATAGCGAAGAGAAATTTGCAATACGTATGCCACTTAATTTGTTCGTGAATTTTAGAAAATTTCAGAAAATTACTTCTAACCCCTGGCCGGAGACGGGCGAAATTGTCCGACTGTGGGACATTTATCCGGCAGATTATAAGGGTTTTAGATACTTCGCGAACGGGAGGAATGTTGAATAACGTTATAACTTAGCGCCATGAGAAATTGCACAATATTTACGCTTTCGAACGGGATAAGGGTGGTTCACCAGCGGGTACCCACCACTGCGATCGTCCATTGCGGTATAATTCTCGATATCGGGAGTCGTGACGAAACAGCCGACAATCAGGGAATTGCGCATTTCTGGGAACACATGGCTTTCAAGGGCACGCGGAGGCGGAAAACCCTCGACATCATCAGCAGCCTGGACGCTGTTGGCGGAGAGTTGAATGCCTATACGGATAAGGAAAAAATTGCCTTCTATGCGTCTGTCCGAAATGCATATTTCGAGCGTGCGGTCGACCTTTTGAGTGATATTACTTTTTACTCCACTTTTCCCGAGAAAGAGCTTGAAAAGGAGCGCGGCGTAATTCTCGAAGAGATGGCCATGTACTACGACAGCCCGGACGAGGCGCTGCAGGATGAGTTTGAGGCAGTGGTCTACAAGAACCACCCCATGGGAATGAATATCCTGGGGCGGGAAGAAACGGTAAAGTCTTTCCGGAAAAAGGATTTCGTCACTTTTTTCCGAAATCACATGGACACGAAAAGGATCGTGTTTTCCTGCGTCGGTAACATTTCACTGGATGTGGTCGAACGCATGGCCCGAAAATACCTCGATGGTTTCCACGCCGAGCATGCCAATGGCCGGCGCAAAAAATTTATCACTTATAAACCTCGGGAAGAAATTTTGAGCCGGCCGGTCAAACAGGCGAAGTGCGCCATTGGCCGCGACGCCTACCCGATCTACCATGAAAACAGAATTCCCTTGTACCTGTTGGTGAATATGCTGGGCGGACCGGGAATGAATTCGCGCCTCAACCTTTCGCTACGGGAAAAGTACGGCTTTGTCTACTCGGTCGACGCACATTATATACCGTACAGTGATACCGGTATGTTTGCCGTATTCTTCGGCACCGAACCGAAACAACTGGATAAATGTGTAAAACTGGTGCGGAAGGAACTTGACAAACTTTGTGACAAGCCGCTGAGTGCCCGCCAGCTGTCATCCGCCAAGGAGCAGATCAAGGGGCAGCTCGCCATGGGCGAAGAGAACAACCTCAGCCTGATGCTGATGATGGGCCGGAGCGTGTTGTTATACAACCGTGTTCCGATGCTGGAAGAGATATTTGATATCATTAACGAAACCGACGCGCGGCGTTTGCAACGGGTGGCCGAAGACATCTTCGATGAAAAGAAGCTCACGTATCTCACCATGCTGCCCGAGCGGTCGAATGGGCATTAAAGTACTCAAATGGAATTGATAGACGACGCACTTTCACAATACGCCGAACAGCACACCACCCCCGAATCCGGCATGCTGCGCCGGGTGAATCGCGAAACACACGCCGAGGTTCTTATGCCGCGGATGCTCTCAGGGCATCTGCAGGGCAGGGTGCTGGCAATGATCAGCCATATGATCAAACCCCGCCGCATTCTTGAGATCGGAACGTATACCGGCTACTCTGCGATCTGCCTGGCAGAAGGTCTTTCGGAGGGCGGGAAAATCATCACGCTTGATATCAACGAAGAACTGGAAAGCCGTGTAAGAAAAAATTTCAGCGAAGCGGGCGTTACTGAAAGGATAGACTACCGCATCGGTAATGCAGCCGATATTATTCCGTCGCTCACGGAAGTTTTTGACCTCGTCTTTATCGATGCCGATAAAGAAAACTACAGCCGCTATTTCGACCTGGTATTTGAAAAAATGCGCCTCGGCGGATTCATTCTTGCCGACAATGTACTGTGGAGCGGAAAGGTCCTGGCCGACAATCCGGACAAAGACACCCGGGCCATCATCGCATTTAATAGAAAAATTCAGGAGGATGACAGGGTGGAAAATGTACTTTTGCCGATCCGGGATGGTGTCATGTTGATCAGAAAGGTATCTTTGTGAAAAGATCGATGAAGGGTAAATTTTTTTCCGGTTATTTTTTAAGCTTATGAGAATATCAACCGTTGCTTTACTTTTCCTTTTTATATTTTCTGAATCAACAGGCCAGACCAGGACCGAAGTTCCGCATAAGCTGCACTTTGCTGATATGACGCTTACCATCCGCGATGATGCGCGTCGGGAAATACAAAAGGACGTTGACGCACTTACCCAGTCGCCCCGGCATTTTAATATCAAGGCTGAACGCGCCAAAACGTATTTTCCTATTATAGAAAAGGTATTCAGGGATGAGGGTGTTCCCGAAGATTTTAAATACCTCGTGTTGCAGGAAAGCGCGTTGATCGCAGACGCCGTTTCCGTGTCCAATGCGGTCGGGTTCTGGCAATTCAAGGATTTTACCGCCGTGGAAATGGGCCTTCGTGTCGACAAGGAGATCGATGAACGTCTTAACATCGTTTCTTCTTCCCGCGCGGCGGCACGTTACCTCAAGAAGAATAATGGTTTTTTTAACAACTGGTTATACGCACTGCAGGCTTACCAGATGGGTGCGGGCGGAGTCTTGCGAAGTGTAAAGGAAAGCCGGTCTGGTGAGCGTCACATGGAAATCACCAGCCGCACATACTGGTATGTAAAAAAATACCTGGCACATAAAATTGCGTTTGAGGGCGCGGTGTCCGGTGCCGGAGCGATACAGGTACTCACGTATGAGACGCAAAATCGCAAGACACTATCAGCGGTCGCGAAGGAAGTAGCGGTAGAAGAAGCCGAACTTAGAACCTATAACAAATGGACGAAGTCGGGAAACATCCCGGATGACCGTAGCTACACGGTGTTGATCCCTGTGACCGACAAAACGAAAACAGTAACGTTGCCGGTGACTGCCGTTGCCAGCCGGGTGCCGGAAACCAAAAATGG
>DASPJC010000356.1:0-2081 GCA_035628815.1 Ohtaekwangia sp.
ACATCAGTTGCTGACAGTGTTAATGTGTCTCGCCGGTGGCGTCCCTGCAGACTGTACTTGTTCATCGGGTCGGGCGTAGCGGCGACTGACTGCTGTCCGACCAGCTGACTGTTCATGTAAATATCAAACAACGAAGCTGAAGGATGTGACCGTATCACGACATCGGAGACGATTTTTATCGTGCCATCCGCCGGTATGCCCGACAGCGGCAGATTAAAAACGCGCTCCCCACCCAGATCAAATCTTTCGCCGAACCATTCCCGGCCAGAGTTGAGAAAGTTGACTTCGTCGGATTCATGATACCAGTAATCATCATATTGCGTCAACAGTGGGTAACTTCCATTCTCGTTTATGGATGTCTGGAGTCTTTTTCCCGCGCTTTCCGCGACGGTAACAAAATAGAAATTCCGGTCACTGTAAAGATTGCTTTCACAGGAGTAGATCGTTCTCGCAGCATCAAAAGACGCGCGGTCGGGGCCCTCGCCGTAAAACAAGATGAAATCGCCATTGTTGAATTTCCCATCTTCCTCGCCCTGCACATGAATGGCGGTTTCTGTCAGTCCCGAACGGGGAAGGTCGTTTTGCTGTGGAAGCATTCCCCCGCCGGAGCCATAGATCCTGATGTTGCGCGGATCCAGCGTGGCAGTATTAAATCCCATGCTTGTGAGCTGCTCCGCCGTGATCTTGTAAACGCCATTTTCCGTTACGGCGACGCGGAACCACTTTCCGGTATTGAAAACCGAAGGTTGCGACCGGACCGTTGTGCAAAGTCCGATGCATGAAAGAATAAGTAATATGGTTTTGAAGCGTTTCAAAAAGAATAGCTGACGCGTTTATCGGGAAAAAGCCTGCGCTCCTAACGATAAGCCTATGTACAAAAGTATGATCAGCGGCAGTGCGCTGAGCTGAAGCGCCGACAACAGTAATACGGATAGCAGCAGAAAAGTAAACCTTAGTTTGTTGTCGGTCCACCCGAAGTTCTTGAACTTTAAAGCAAAGAATTCAATACGCGACACCATGAGCAGCGAGAAGACCAGCGTGATGCACACCAGCAGCCACTCCTGGTAAAGCCAGCGCCCAACCGATTCGGGTACGATGGCCAGCGATGTGATAAAGATCGTGTTCGCGGGCGTGTTAAGGCCGCGAAAAGAATCGCTTTGTGTTTCATCGATGTTGAAGATCGCCAGTCGAAGCGCGGAAAAAGCCGCAATGGAAAAAGCGATATAAGGCAGCGCGTCTCGGGTGGAATGCTCGGCAATCAGGGTATACATGACAATGGCCGGAAGCACGCCAAAGCTGACGACATCTGCCAGCGAATCAAGTTCCTTTCCGATGGGCGAAGTGACTTTCAGCAGGCGGGCCGCAAAGCCATCAAAGAAATCAAAGAGGCCGGAGATCAGCACGAAGTAAATGGCCGGAACATTTCTATCCTGCAGGATGAAAACAATTCCGATACAACCGCACAGCAGGTTGCAGCAGGTAAGAAAATTAGGAAGGTGACGGATCATCAGCGCATGGACAATTGACAAAAGTACGAAAAGCGTGGTGAAGTCGGATAGCCTACGCCATCACGGCAGGGCGCAGAACGGGTTGGTTCGCTTTTCAAATCCAATGGACGTTTCCGGACCATGCCCGGGATAAACGGTGACATCATCCGGAAGTGTGAATAATTGCCGATGAATGCTGTGAAGCAGCGTTTCAAAGTTCCCGCCAGGAAGGTCGGTGCGTCCCACGCTGTTGTAGAACAGCACGTCACCGCTGACAGCGATCTTTTCACGGGCGGCATAGAACGCAACATGGCCCGGCGCATGTCCCGGCACAAACAACACACGAAGCGCCGTGCGGCCGAAAAGGATATCGGTTTCTTCCTGAAGAAATTGATCGGCTGTCGTACCCTGGTATTGATAAAAACCATAATGTGGCGCGTATATCTCCACGGCCTTCAAGGTAGCTTCATCCAGCGGATGGATGTGGAGCAGAACATTGTATCTCTCTTTCACGAAGCGATTGCCGAGCACGTGGTCGACGTGGCAATGCGTGTTGAGCAGTAGACGGACCGTGAGCCCCTGCGAAGTAATAAA
>DASPJC010000357.1:0-3564 GCA_035628815.1 Ohtaekwangia sp.
GGCGCTGATCATCCTCAACAACGGCTCGGGTGGAGTCATCAATGTAGATGTTACGGCTACCGGCGAAACGATCAATGGTGTTAGTGCCTTTCAAAGCATGGACGGAAGTTACTACCAGACGGTCGATATTCCGACAGACAACATCATTCCGCTTCCTGCGCAGTCCATTACAACAGTAGTGCTGGATATTTAAGTCCGGCTGCCTGACAGGAAGTATCATTACGCAGGGCTTAAGACATAGGAAGTATCCATGTATACCGGATCTACCTGCAAAGTTAGATCCGGCCATTAAAATAATTCCACCCATAGGACCATCATTATGCCACGAAAAGCCTTTACACGGATGATTAAAACAAAACTTAACCTGCTGCTGCTGTGTGTCGCTGGAACGATTACCCATGCCCAAACCGTCCAACAGGATACCACCAAAGGATTAAAGGATTTTTACCAGGCCTATTTCCCCATTGGGGTTGCCGTCTCAACACGATCCTTCAATGAACCTGAACGGACACTGATCCTCAAACACTTCAACAGCATCACCGCTGAAAATGTCATGAAGCCAGGCCCCATTCATCCCGAAGAAAATACGTACAACTGGGAAAACGCTGACAAAATCGTGGCCTTTGCCCAGGCAAACGGATTGAAGGTCCGCGGTCATACATTGGCGTGGCACCAGCAAACGGGTGACTGGTTTTTTAAGGATGCTGCCGGGAAAAAAGTGACGAAGGAAGTGCTGCTCCGACGCTTAAAAGATCATATCACCACCGTCGTGGGCCGGTACAAGGGAAAGATCTATGCCTGGGATGTCGTCAACGAGGCCATCGATGACAATCCGAAAAATGTACTCCGAAATTCCCTGTGGTACGAGATCTGCGGTGATGATTTCATTGTTAAGGCATTTGAATATGCACACGCCGCCGATCCCGAGGCCTTACTTTTTTACAACGATTATAACGCGGTACGACCTGAAAAAACGGAACGCATCTGCACGCTCCTTAAAAAACTGATTGATGCGAAAGTTCCCATCCACGGTATGGGTATCCAGGGCCACTGGTCTATTTTCGAACCTTCTGAAAAAGACCTACGGAGCGCCCTCGACAAGTATGCATCGCTGGGACTGAAGATACAGATCACGGAACTGGATGTATCCGTCTATCCCTGGGAGAAAGCCGACCGCGAAAAGAAGCCGGGCGAATCCGATGCATTCACAGCGGAAGCTGAACAAAAGCAACTGGAACAATACACCATGGTCTTTAAAGTATTCCGCGACTACAAACCGGTCATCACCGGCGTCACCTTCTGGAACATTTCCGACAGGTACTCATGGCTGGACTTCTACCCCGTAAAAGGAAGAAAGAATTACCCGCTGCTCTTCGACCAGTCTCTTAAACCCAAGAAAGCGTATTGGGAAGTCGTGAAGTTTTAAGCATTGATCGTCCGCCTTACTCCTGCTTTATGATCCGAAATTTAATTCTCCTGCTGATCTTTAACATGACCATCGACACCACCGCACAAACCCTTGCCACGCTGGAGGTCGAAATGCCTGTTGCGTCCCACGGCATCAGCGTTCCCGTTCGTACGGATCTCGACCAGATCACTTTTCTTCCGGATGCCGCACTGGTGCTGCACGAAATAAAGGCCGGTAAAAAGGTCCCGGTCGCTTTTCAGATAGATCAAGGTGATCAGCGGTGGCTCTACTGGACAATATCGCCGGACCCCGGTCAATCCAAAAAACGGGTTTTTGTCCTGGAGAAGGGAACAGGTAGTAAAATCAATGAGCTTGACATTGCAAACGACAACCAGGCACTGACGATCCGCGCTGGCGACAGGAATTTGCTACGCTATAACTTTGGCACGGTGTATCCTCCTGAAGGTGTAGATCCCGCTTACAAACGCAGCGGATTCATCCATCCGTTGTGGTCGCCCAATGGACAGGCGCTGACACGCATTCAGCCCCCGGACCACTATCATCACTACGGCATCTGGAATCCATGGACGCATGTACTGTACAAAGGCGATACCGTCGACTTCTGGAATCTCGCCGGGAAAAAAGGCACCGTCCGCTTTGCTGACTTTGGATCGGTCACCAGCGGCGCAGTGTTTTCTTCGTTCGAAGCCTTGCATGAGCACGTCGTGCTCAAAAAAAATGGCTCGGAAGAAGTGGCCCTGAATGAGATACAAACCGTGCGCGTCTACCAACCTGCGCAGGATTATTACATCGTAGACCTCACTTTCCGGATGAACACGGCAACGTCCGAACCGGTTAAACTCCTTGAATACCGGTACGGCGGTCTCGGCTGGCGTGCAACAGCGGAATGGAACAAAGACAACAGTGAAGTATTGACGTCGGATGGCAAACCGAGGAAGGAAGCTGACGGGTCAAAAGCGCGATGGTGTATTGTTCAGGGTGCTGTTGGCGGCGACTATGCCGGCGTTGTTATGATGTCGTTCCCGTCCAACTACAATCATCCCGAACCGTTGCGGATATGGCCGGAGAATCAATACAACCGCGGCGACATGTTCGCGAGCTTCTCGCCCACCAAGGATAAAGACTGGCTTCTTGAACCCCGTAAAAATCATGTACTCCGTTACAGGCTGCTGGTTTTCAACGGACACCTGTCAAAAGAAAAAGCAGAAAGCGCCTGGCAATATTTCGCAACACCACCACGCGTCACCGTCACGAAAAACTGATCACCATAATTCAGTATTATGAAAAAAAGTAAATCCACCCTTTCCAGGAGAAAATTCATCCAGACAGGAATTTTGTCTTCTGTAGCCCTCAGTGCCTTTCCCACGATTGTTCCCAGCAGTGTATTTGGCAAAAACGCGCCCAGCAACCGGATTAACGTTGGGGCTATTGGAACGGGCAGGATTTCCAGGATCCATGACATGCCCGGCGTATGGAAATATGAAGGCGCACAGATCACCGCCGTATGCGACCTCGACATCAAACGCGCGAACGATGCCAAAGTGCTCGTGAATAATTACTACACAGAAAAAACCGGCAAACCGTATGATGGCGTCGCGGTATACCAGGACTATCGCCAACTGCTGGAGCAAAAAGACATCGACGCCGTGCTGATCAGTACGCCCGACCATTGGCATGCGCTGACGGCGATCCATTCCGTTGAAGCCGGTAAGGATGTATATCTTCAGAAGCCCACATCGCTGACCATCACAGAAGGCAGGGCGCTGAGTAACGCGGTACAACGGTCGGGGCGGATCTTTCAGATCGGCAGCCAGCAACGGTCGTCAAAACAATTCAGGTACGCCGCCGAACTCGTCCGGAATGGCAGGATCGGCCAGCTGCAAAAAGTATACGTAGGACTTCCCGGCGATCCTTCAGGCGAGGAAGAGCCGGAGATGCCCATACCTCAAAATCTCGATTACGATATGTGGCTTGGATCCACACCCGAAGTATACTACACAGAGAAACGTGTTCATCCTCAACATGACTATGGGCGACCCGGCTGGCTGCGTTGTGAACAGTTCGGTGCGGGTATGATCACAGGTTGGGGGTCGCATCATATTGATTGCGCGCACTGGGCGATGGATACGGAGCAC
>DASPJC010000358.1:0-4050 GCA_035628815.1 Ohtaekwangia sp.
GAAGGCCGTTGGCGGCAAGTTCGTCCATCGCCTTGAATACTTCTTCTTGGGTTTCACCGAGGCCCAGCATGATACCGGACTTGGTGCGCTTTCCTGCTTCGCGTATGCGCCGGATCTGTTCGAGACTGCGCTCGTATTTGGCCTGCGGGCGTACCATACGGTACAATCTTCCAACCGTTTCCATGTTATGCGACACCACTTCCTGGCCGCCTTCGATCATGCGATAGAGGGCATCCCAGTTTCCTTTGGTGTCGGGGATCAATGTTTCAATCGTGGTTTCAGGGCTGGCGAGTTTGGTCTGAACAACGGTCTGGTACCATACTTCAGCGCCGCGGTCTTTCAGTTCATCGCGGTTAACGGAAGTGATCACCGCATGCTTGACGCCCATCAGTTTGATGGCTTCGGCGACGCGCTTCGGTTCCTCAAGGTCGTATTCGGTGGGTCTGCCGGTGGCGACAGCGCAAAACGTACAGCTGCGGGTGCAAACATTTCCCAGGATCATGAACGTCGCGGTTCCCGCACCCCAGCACTCGCCCATGTTAGGGCAATTGCCACTTTCGCAAATGGTGTGAAGTTTATAGTTGTCGACCAGCTTGCGAACCTTTGCATATTCCGGGCCTACCGGTAATTTGACCCTGAGCCAGTCGGGCTTGCGCTTGCGGGTGTCATCTGCGGAAATAACGGGAAGTTCAATCATCTGAAGAGCATTTGTCCACCAGGCGGCGTTGCCCGGTGGCCACTACTTATAAACTATTTACTTGCCGATAAGTTCCTTGTACTGGCTCGCGGAAAGCAGGTTGGCACCAGCATCCTTGATCTCAATTTTGATCATCCAGCCGTCGCCGTAAGGATCTTCATTGACTTTTTCCGGGTTTGCCTCGAGCAAGGGATTGACTTCCAGGACTTTTCCCGTCACGGGCATATAAAGGTCAGAAACCGTCTTCACGGCTTCCACCGTGCCAAAGATATCATGCTCGGCTACTTCCTGGCCTACGGTATTAATATCTACATAAACGATATCGCCGAGCTCGCTTTGGGCAAAGTCGGTCACGCCTATGGTAGCCTTATTACCCTCGATTTTGATCCACTCGTGATCTTTTGTGTACTGCAGCCCATCCGGAATAGTCATAGTAATTGCTTTTAAGTTGCCCAAAAATAAGGTTACAGGTTACAAGTTACAAGTTCGTTGGAATGTGCAATCTATGATAAATCCGAAACCCTAAACCCGAAACGTTAAACCCGTAACCCGTAACCCGAAACCTATTGCGCCAGGCTGAAACGGATCTGCGTTCCGAATCGTGTTGTCGCACGCCGGTAGGAATTCGATACCTGCGGCTCGTTGATGGAGCGTTCGAAATAGACCTGGATGTTCAGCTTTTGATTAACCACGTAACTGATGTTGGGCCGGAGCTGGAAGTTGATGTTTCCGTTCGTAATGACGTTGAGCTCCTCGATCTTGCGTTGAATGGTTTTATTATCAGAGACGGTCAGGTTGAGCCGGAAGGTTACATCATTTTTTAGAACGATCGTGCGCCCCTGCGATTTGATCGGGAGCCGCATGTTGTTCTTTGTATAGCCAAGTTCGAAGGAAACGTCTTTGCTGTTGAGTTCGGTGATCTGGGCGTTCGAGATATTCAGCGCCACGTCTCGTTTGGTCTTGTATTGAAAATTAGCCGAGAGCCTTCCCTTTGTTCTGAGATTCACGCCGATCAGTGGGGAAAACTGTTCGGAGATCAGCACCTGGCTGATCACATAGGCCGGTAATATGCTGCCATCTTCCGACACCGTTCCATAGTAAGAGGAGTTATAGCTTTCAACGGGACGGATAAGCTCGAGTTGTTCCGGCGCAATATTGGCCTCCAGCGAATTCGAGTAATTGACAACAGAGTAGGCTGATTGATAGGCGTGCGACAACGTGATCGACTGGAACATCTCGTTGAAAAAACTGATCTTATTCAAACCGGTATAATCGATCCGCCAGTTCGGCATGGGTATCCTCGGGAAGGGAGACAACGAAACGCTTCTGGCATCGCGACCGGTATACGCCGCGATGAATGCCGGTATCAGGACATCCTGGGATGCTGTATCGTATTCTGTGCCGGAAGGGTTGGGAAGGATACTTTGAAAACGCTCGCGGACGATCTCGAGGTTATTTTCAAAATCCTGGAAGACCTCGGAAACAATTTTATCATTTGTTCGATTGAAGGCTGTCTTGATACTCAGCATGGACACTTTATAACTTCCGCTGCGGCTGGGATTAAGGGACTCAAAATCATAAGTAACCGAATCGAAACGGAAGATCTCCTGGTACATACCTGTCTTTTCCTTTCTGAAGTCGAGCTGAACTTTAAAATCAGACGACGGTTCGACGTTCGCGCGAAGGTTGATTGTTTCGTTTTTCACCTGCTGGAAGGGGTAGGTGAGGTTCGTATTGCGGGTTAGCCATTCATTACCTGCCGCTTCGCGTCGGATATCCGGGTTCTGGCTTCCCAGTACGAAGTTCCATCCTGGTGCCGACCAGCTCTTGTCCATACCGAACAGCGATGGCGAGGGGACGAAACCCGGCAGAATGGTTCCTTCTGTGATGGAGTAGGTTCCATTGATAGACCGCAGCGACATTAGCAACCTGAAGAACCCTTTGGCAATGCCGGGAAGTTCTGCAGGCGCCTTTACGGTGTCGGCCTTGGGTGGCAGCGGCCGCTGGGGTGTGCGTTGGTTGGTCGGCCGGGTACTGACGGGTTTTTTAGGCGTGTTGAGGTCTTTCAAAAACTTCACCTTGTTATAAAGTTTCACCAGATCCAGGCGCCCTGCGAAATTCTGGTCGCGGCTGTTTTGAATTACGTTCTTGAAATCGAGGCTATCGGCGAGGTCGGTGATACTCGACGGTGTACCATACGGCTTGTCAGGCTGGTTGACAGGTCCTGCCTTCCAGTTGTAGCTCACACCAAACCGGTAGTCTGCGCCTATCCAGTCCGTTACAGGGAACTTGTCAAGGGGAAGGGTGTAGTTCACGGTGACGTTCTGATCGAAATTTTTCATCCGGCCGAACCGTTTCAGGTTGTTGATCACGCTGTCGCGTTTTTCCTTGGTATCGAGTTCTCCTTCCGGTTCGTCAATGACGGCGTTTGCCCGTGAACTGTACTCCAGGCTAAGGTTTTTCGATAAATTCCAACGCACGTTGTACTGCCGGTTGAAAGTGAAATACTTCATGTAGTTCGGATCAGAGTCAATGAACTGCCCGTTGACACTCGTGTTGCGGTAAACATTTTTACTGAATGACCGGTCGAGGTCAAGCCTCACCGAAATGCTGTTGGGCATCAGGCTGAAATTGAAATCCTTGACGGCCTTGAGCCAGGGCGACGAAAGCCCTTTGGATTGTTTAAAAGGTTCGATTCCCGCCGCCTTGGGAGAAAAAGTATAGGCAACGGATCCCCTATGCTGTTTTTGCAGGGCTTCGGTCGTATTGAAATTGGTCCGGATGCGGTCGCTGTAGGAGTAACTGAACGCAAAATTCTCAATGTCCCACAAATGTGTTTTCGCCTCGGGATTCACCTTCACTTTCCGGACATTAACGAAATTCAGACTTCGCCCGATGGTCTGGTCGCGAACGATCCTCAGGTATTCGTCCCGGTCCTCCGTCGAAAATGAAGACAGCGCGTCATCGAGTTTCAGGTCTGGGTTGGCAGGATCGTATAAGGGTGTGATCGTTGTTTTCTCATAACTCACAAACATCGGGATTTTGATCCCTGTGTTACCCGGTAATAGCTTGTCGACATTCACATTCGCCGATACGTCATACCCCGTTGTTTCTTCACGTGTGCGTTCGAAGATTTTCGAGCTTACGCCACCGAACCCAAAAGAGGTATGCCGGAATGCGCCGGTCACCGTGGCAAAATCAGCGAGCTTCGCACTCATGGTCGTGCTGACAGCCCATCCTGGTGTCCGGTCGAAATCGGTAACGCGCAATTCGTTGGCCCAGAGGCAAAGGGTGTGCGAACGCCGGTCATCCGAACGCGGGTTTTTCACACCGATCATGATCACCTGCACGCT
>DASPJC010000359.1:0-17462 GCA_035628815.1 Ohtaekwangia sp.
ATTCCAGCGTACAGAAGTGAGGGATTTGCCGGTAATGTATCCTGTGATTTCCAGCGTTGACAGACCGGACCAGGTAGCTGTTGGCGGTTCTCCTGCAGTGTTAAAGTAGCGATGTTCGTAAACACTGCCATCAAAAAAAAACGTATTGGCTTCGGATGTCCCGCTGAAGGTGGCGCTGTCACTGCAAATTATTCTTCCGAACACTTTTAATCCACCAGCTAGAATTTTCAGGTCGGGCACAGATGCCGCGGCATTCGTCATCGTAACGACGGCATTCCTGGCGACGATCAGTGTGTCGTTGAGCGTGACATCATCAATTGTCAGGATAGTATCTTCCGGGATGATGACGCGGTGATTGATGATAATTTCTCCGGATGAATGATCCGGAACGATCGCATTGGACCACGTGGAGGGCGCGCTCCATTGACCGGGCCTGACGGTAAAGGATTGGGCATGCAGCAACTGCGAAAAGCACACGGCAAAGCCAGCAATGCCGAGTAAGGTGATTGGGCATTTCATAAAATAACAGCTAACGGTGGGATGAAAGTACTAAATATCTTTTCCCGTTAAAGCTTGCGATACGTTGGCGGCCAACCTTAAAACCTTACAAAATGCACAACGATAGGAAAGGCATTATCCGCAACCGAGATTTTTTTTCAGATCGCGTTCCGGCAGAATGCCAGTCCCAAACGGATTTTTGCCCTGATCGTTTTGTTCGGACTCCTTCACGTTTTCGGAAGCTTTTTTCTCCTTCTTTTTTGATTTTTGCCTGGCCATGGTGATATCAAGGTAATATAAACGCCTATGCCGAATCTGAAATTCCAGATCCTGTCATAAATCATTGCGACTAAGCGGAACCCCTTCTATATTTGCCTTGTTTAAATTTAATCTAAATAAGCTGAAATGGCGGGGCCATCAAAAAGCGTAGCGCAAATGAAACCAGGGGAAATTGGCATTGTGTCAGGTTTCACGGACGACCATCTTTCCGTGAAGCTTATGGAAATGGGCTGCCTGCCCGGTGCTGCCGTGCGTTTTAATTTTACCGCTCCCTTCGGCGACCCCGTTTGCATAAGCGTTTCGGGATATGAACTATCCCTGCGCCGGGAAGAAGCTGCGACGATCTCAATCCTCAATTAATGGCGCCTTCCAAACGTGTTAAAATTGCCCTGGTAGGTAACCCGAACGCGGGGAAATCTTCGTTGTTTAATCACCTGACGGGCCTTAATCAGAAGATTGGAAACTTTCCGGGAGTAACCGTTGAAAAGAAGTCAGGTTTTTGCGCGTTGCCCGATGGAACATCAGCCGAGATCATCGACTTCCCTGGCATCTACAGCATTTATCCCCGCAGTCTTGACGAGCGGATCGTTTCGGAAGTACTGCTTGATCATCATTCCTCCCATACGCCCGATAAGGTCATTATCATTGCCGACGCGACCAATCTGAAGCGCGGGCTGCTACTGCTCACCCAGATTGTTGACATTGGTCTCCCTGTGATCCTTGCCCTGAACATGATGGACCTGGCGGTTAAAGCGGGTATCAGTTATGATTTCATCGGCCTTTCCAAAAAGCTTGGTGTACCGGTCGTGGCCATCAATGCACGGAACGGCGTGGGCCTGGAAGAACTCAAGAAACAAATAGCCAAACCGTTGCACGGCAGCGCGGTAAGGATTTTCGACATCTGGGAAGAAGCGCAGGCGCCGGTAAAAGAAATCCGCGAAGGTTTGGGCGTGGACAATGATTACGAGGCCTATCTTTTCCTGGAGCAGCCCCAATCGCTTGGATTTCTCGGCAAGGACCAGCAGGTACTGGTCGACTCCATCCGTGAAAGCCACCAGTTTTTTCCGGGGAAATTTCAGGGTGCCGAAACCATCCAGCGCTACAGTTTCATCCAGGATCTTTTGAATGAAGTCGTTTTGAAGTCGTCGGATCATTCCTGGAAGAAAAACTCCCGGCAGCTTGACCGGGTGCTGACGCATAAGATCTGGGGATATGTGATATTTTTCGGTATCCTTTTTCTCATATTTCAATCCATTTTTGCCTGGGCGACGGTGCCGATGGATTTTATCGACACGACGTTTGCAAGGCTCAGTACCTACCTGCATGAAGCGCTTCCCGACGGTCCGCTTACCAGTCTGCTGGCGGACGGTATCATTCCCGGCATTGGAGGCATCGTGATTTTTGTGCCGCAGATCGCTATCCTGTTTGCCTTCATCTCAATGCTGGAGGAATCCGGGTATATGGCCCGCGTTGTATTTTTGATGGATAAGGTCATGCGAAAATTCGGATTGAATGGAAAGAGCGTCGTTCCGTTAATGTCGGGTGTTGCATGCGCCATCCCGGCCATCATGGCTACCCGAACCATTGACAACTGGAAAGAAAGAACGATCACCATCATGGTTACCCCGTTGATGAGCTGTTCCGCGCGCCTGCCGATATTTACCATCCTGATCGCATTGATCATCCCCAACCAGACCGCTTTAGGTTTTTTCAACCTGCAGGGACTGGCGCTGATGGGATTGTACCTGCTGGGGTTCATTGCGGCCATTGGATCCGCGTGGGTGATGAAACAAATTATTCGCGTGAAAGAAAGAAGTTTCCTGATGATGGAACTTCCGACATACCGGGTTCCCCGTTGGTCGAACGTTGGTATTACCATTGTCGAGAAAACGAAAGCCTTTGTGCTGGAAGCCGGGAAGGTCATCCTCGCCATTTCCGTTATCCTGTGGGTGCTGGCCAGTTACGGTCCCGGTGATACCATGGAGAAGGCGCGTGAAACGGTGCTGGAGCAAAGCAGCAACCTCCGCCTGACCGAGGAAGGATTGGAGAACCGGGTGGCGGCTTACAAACTTGAACACTCGTACGCCGGCATTATCGGGAAGGCAATTGAACCCGTGATCAGACCCCTTGGCTATGACTGGAAGATCGGCATCGCCTTAATTACATCTTTCGCCGCGCGCGAAGTATTTGTAGCAACCATCGCCACCATCTACAGTATCGGAAGTGTGAACGAGGAGGATTCGGCAACCATCAAGGACCGGCTGAAAGCGGAAGTCAACCCGGAAACGGGCGGACCGCGCTATACGTTTGCAGTAGGCCTATCGTTGCTGGTGTTTTATACATTTGCCATGCAGTGCATGAGTACCCTGGCCGTTGTGTACCGGGAAACAAGAGGATGGAAGTGGCCATTGATACAGTTGACCTACATGACGATGCTCGCGTACGTTTCTGCATTCATCGTCTTCCAGGTTTTCTCCTGAGCCCGGGTATTTCACAGCAGCATGAATACTGCCGCGATGAGGGTCATTCCGATGATGAACCAGCGATACGTCTGTTCCTTCAGACGTTTCACAATCAGCACACCGAGGTACGCGCCAAGAATAATGAAGGGTAACGTCGCCAGCCCCAACAGGGCGGTATCCGGCGTAATGGTATGCCAGCCCCAGATGTGAAAAGGAATTTTCATCCAGTTGATCGCCATGAAGAACCACGCGGTTGTCCCGATGAAAGCGTTTTTTGGCAGTCGCATGGACAGGAAATAAACAGCCATGACGGAGCCGGCCAGGTTTCCGATCATGGATGAAAATCCCCCTGCTGTGCCGGTAAGCGCGCTAAACCATTTGTAATCCGGAATATCTTTTTTATGGCCGCGTTCCAGCCACAGCATAATGCCGAGGCTGATGACGATGATAATGGCCATGATCACTTTGAACGTCTCGTCATCAATGGTCTCCCCGACAAATGTCCCGATGATGGTACCAGCCACCGCCCAGGGGAAAAGTTTTTTCAGGTAACGCCATTCTGCATGGCGATGGTAATACCACACGCCCAGGACATCCGCCAGGCAAAGAATCGGTAGCATGATGCCGCTGGACAACTGGCCGCCGAAGACTGAGGCCAGCATGGGTACTGCTACCATGCCTGTGCCGTGAACGCCGGTCTTTGACATGCCTGCGAATAAACCCACAGAGGCAACGATGGCAACATCGAACCATGACAGGTAGAATCCGAAGATGGAAATCAAGAATGTATCGTTAATCCAAAAATAAAGGGTGAGTTAAAAACTCACCCTAAAGGGTTCCCAAAATATCGTTGGCCGTTGTTTCCGGCGCGGCAGCATAGTCCTGCACCTGTAAGTTAGAGAATTTAATCGATGCAGGATGATAAATGGTTGAGATATTTATGACGCATTCCTGGAAAGATCTTTTTGGTCATACCTCCTGCGAAGCGCGACGAAAAGCGGGTGATACGGCTGACGAACAGCCACATCACGCGGGTGTAAAGAGATTGTTGAGTTCGAGATCAATTTTGCTGACAATGAATGAAAAATCCTCCACCCGTTCTACGAAATCAAGGTTGTTTACATCGATGATCAGCAACTTCCCCAGTGTATAGCTGCTGATCCATTTTTCATAGTGCTGATTGAGATTTTTGAGGTAATCGATGCGGATGGCATATTCGTAATCGCGGCCTCTTTTTTCGATCTGCTGCACGAGTTTGGGAATATCTGCGCGTAGATAGATCAACAGGTCCGGCGGTTGAACGAAGTTGATCATCGAATTGAAGATGTCGAGATAACTTTGATAGTCACGCGGCGTGATAAATCCGCTGTGGTGGAGGTTGGCGGCAAAGATGTATGCGTCCTCATAGATGGTTCTGTCCTGGATGGTCGTTCTTGCGCTGGCGCGGATCTGGTTCACCTGCTGGAACCGACTGTTTAAGAAGTAGATCTGCACATGAAAGGCCCAGCGGTGCATGTCGTTGTAAAAATCACGGAGGTAGGGATTATCTTCCACCGATTCCATCTGTGCTTCCCAGCCGTAATGCCGGCTGAGCTTCTCCGCCAGCGTTGTCTTGCCGCTTCCGATATTGCCGCAGATCGCGATATGTTTGGGATGTACCGTCATTGACCTACAGTGAAAAATTCCTTTGTGCGGGAGCGGTCATCAAAGCCACTTCTTACGTCTGAAATACCACAGGAAGACCATGGATGAAGTGATCATCAGCAGGATCGCGAACGGATAGCCGGCCATCCACTGCAGCTCGGGCATAAACTTGAAGTTCATCCCATAGATGCTGGCGATCAGGGTGGGGGGCATAAAAACCACGGTGACGACCGTGAAGATCTTGATCACTGTGTTCTGCTCGATGTTCACGAGACCGAGAAACGTATTCTGCAGGTACTCCAGCCGTTCAGAGCTGAACTGGGCGTGCTGGAGCAGCGACCCGATATCTTTCATGATCACTTTCAGCCGTTCATTTTCGATCTTGTTGAATTCGGGGATCCGGATCAACGAGCTTACGACACGCTGTTTTTCCGTGATCGTCTCGTGCAACAGCATGGTATTTTCCTGAAGCTGGGCAATGCCGAGGAGTAGCTCTTCTTTCAATGACTTGCCAGCGATCAGTTCCTTGCTGATACCGTTAACCCGGCGGTTGACGCCTTCGATAAGGTCAGCGTCACTGTCGATACGTGTTTCGAGAATGGTGAGGAAAATATCCAGCCCATGTTCCTTTGTGTCAGCGTTCATCGACTTAAGCTTCCGGACAGCTTCTGCAAATGTTTTGATATCGCCCTGGCGATAGGTGAACAGGATATTATCTTTTAGGATAAAGGTGACGTTCTGCACAGAGAGCTCGGCATCGGTCGCGATAAACCCCAGGTTGATCTCGATGGTTTCCTCGGTTTCGAGAAATCGCGAACTGCTCTCGATTTCCTGAACTTCCTGGTAGGTGAAGAACTCAATATGAAAGTTCTTTTCGACAAATTCTTTTTCTTCCCGGCTGGGCGATTGAAGGTCGATCCAGGTGATTGTTTTCAGGGCAGTAATCTCCTGGTGGGGCAGATTTTTGTGCTGCTCCAACTTTCCCTGCCGGATGGTATAGACCCTGACCATAAAAAATTTGTGCGCAATTTATCATCATTCCCGTAAAATGTGATGCCTTGGCCTTTTCATTTTGAAAAAGATCGCTTTTAGTCCTGCGAAAATGAATCAGAAGGATACTACAATTGAAAACTATCTCTAAATTGGTAGAGATTTAGAATAGCACTAGACGCAGACATTTTCCCGCGATTTTTCCTATGAAATTAACACGCAAGCAAGCCTTACAATCCATCGCCGCCGGGGCACTCGGGTCGGTAAGCATACCGTCCTTCGCAGAAGCGCTGAAAAATATTACACCTTTGCCATTGAAAGGAAACATTAACCATTCGGTTTGCCAGTGGTGCTATAACAGCATCCCGCTCGAAGACCTGGTCCGGGCTTCGAAAGCGATGGGCATCAAGTCTGTCGAATTATTGAACGCACAACAGTGGCCCGTTGCCATTAAACACGGATTGACGTGTGCGATGGGTTATGCTTCCTCTATCGGCCTTAATCGTGGCTTTAACGACCCCACGCTGCATGCGCAATTGCTGAAAGATTATACCGACGCGATACCCAGGGCTGCGGATGCGGGCCTCAAAAATGTGATCTGCTTCAGCGGCAATCGCAACGGACTGGATGATGAAAAAGGTCTTGAAAACTGCGCCCGCGGATTAGAGCCTGTTCTGAAAGTAGCGGCAAAACATAACATTACCGTCTGCATGGAATTACTGAACAGTAAGGTTGATCATCATGATTACCAGTGCGATCACACGGAATGGGGCGTGAAGCTTTGTGAGAAAACAGGTTCGGAGAATTTCAAATTGTTGTACGACATTTATCACATGCAGATCATGGAGGGCGACGTGATCGCGACGATCAACAAGTATAAAAATTACATCGGGCATTTTCATACCGGCGGTGTTCCGGGGCGTCATGAGATCGATGAGTCACAGGAGCTTTACTACCCTGCCATTATGCGCGCGATCGCCGGCAACGGGTTTAAAGGTTTTGTTGCACAGGAATTTATCCCCAGCAAAGATCCGTTGACGTCGCTGAAAGCAGCGGTGACCTTGTGCGACATATAATGCCCATTCATTTCATCAGTCGGCGAATCTGCGGCGTATGATGAAGAATGTGCTCGCCAAAAAAATCCATTGCCTGACGTACGTCGAGCATGCCCACAACAGAGTGTTTGAAAATTTTCTTTCTGATATTTTTCTCGGGGATTGACTCCAGGAAATTCCGGAGGTCAAGCCTTGCAGCATGCCATTGGACCGTGACTTCTGCAAAAGGTAGCGGCGACGGTGTATGTTGAAGTAATGCCGCCGGCGCTTTGAATTTCAGGAACGGAAGCCGTTGCGTTATACGGAGGACTACCATTTTGAAAGACTCTTCCCATCCTGAATCATCCAATTGGTCAGCGCTCAATGATTTTTTTCGGATGTAGCGCAATGAAAGCATTTCGGAAGCCACAAGGTGCGTCAGAATTTGGCTGATCGACCATTTTCCTTCAGGTTGCCGGGTGAGCCTGGCGACCTCGAGGGTAGACAAAAGTTGAAGGAGCTCCGCTTTGCGCTCTTCGAGCTTTTCAAAAGCAATCAAAAGTTTGCTGTTCATGCGCATGCCAAATACGAAAATAAGTATCTTTATGAAGAGACTGTTTCGCGACAGTCTCTTTTTTTTAAAATGAATTCCGTTTCACCAATACCGTTGTACCGATGGTGTTCTTAATATAGAATTGTCCACCGATCGCCGTTGCCCTTCGTTGCATGTTACGCAGGCCGTGACCCTTCGATGATATACTGGCTGTGCAGCCTTTTCCATTGTCACTGATTTGCATGGAGAATTCTCCATCGCGATTGGACAACATAACAATTACGCGGGTCGCTGCCGCATGTTTGACAATGTTGTTCAGCGCCTCCTTGAAGATCAGGTAAATGTTTTGCTTCTGTGCGGGATCAAGCGGCACTTTCTCGTTCAGATCCGCCTTGAAGTCGAGGTCAATATTTTTAGACTGCAGTACTTCCGTTGCAAAATCCTTCATCCGCATAACCAGCGCACCCAGGGTGTCGCTACGGTTATCGATCGACCAGACAATATCACTCATGGTGCTGACGACCTCACGGCTCAGAATGTTGATGTTTTTCAGGTACCCCCGGCTTTCGCCCATGATCTCCTCATTTTGCAAGAGGTCCGAGTAAATCGAAATACGTGTAAGACTCGACCCCACTTCATCATGCAGGTCGCTGGCTATTTTATTCCGCAGGCGCTCAACTTTCAGCGACTGGTAAAGGCGGTAGCGGTGGAAGCCGTACATGAGCGATGCTGTGGCAATCACCATCAGGCTTGTAAACCACCAGGTTTTCCAGAATGGCGGATCGATAGTGATGGCCAGCGCAATGCCGGGTTCGGTCCAATAGCCATCAGGGTTGGCGGCTTTCACCCGGAAAGTATATTTGCCGGGATCAAGGTTGGTGTAGGTGGCTTCACGCTTATTGCCGGCAGCGTTCCATTCCCTATCAAACCCCTCGAGCCGGTAACTGTATTTGATCTTGTCAGGGGCGGAAAATTCAAGCGCTGCAAAGCTGAAGGATACATAGTTTTCATCGTGGGCAAGAACAACGGATGGCCTGGCCGGAAATTTCTTATCGTGAATGGCGTAAGACTCGATGACGAGGGCAGGGGGCGTTTTGTCTTCCGGCAGCAATAACGGTCTGAATACGTTGAACCCATTGACACCGCCGAAATAGAAGTCTCCGGTGGACGTTTTCAACGCGGCGTTTGAATTGAATTCATTACTCTGTAACCCATCTTCCGTCGTATAATTTTTCACGCGGAAAGAGCGGGGGTCGAGTTTGTTGATGCCCCGGTCGGAGCTGATCCAGTAGTAGCCATGATCGTCACGTAACATTTCGTACACAACATTATTGGACAGGCCGTCTTTTTCGAAAAAATGACGGAATCTGCCGGTGTTGATGTTCAGCCTGTTCAGGCCGGTATGGGTGCAGATCCAGAAAATGCTGTCGTTCTCCTGCGCCATACTGATGACGACCTGGTCGCTCAACCCGGTTTTGTCTTTGCGGTCATAATGATAGTTGGTAAATTTTTCCGTCGACCGGTTGAACATGCTCATGCCGCCGCCCCAGAAGCCGATCCAGATATTGCCGCGCGTGTCTTTGTAAAGGGCATTAACGAAGTTGGCGCCGATGCTGGCAGGATCGGCCGGGTCGTGCAGGTAACTTTTAACCATACCGGTGGCCGGATCGAAATGGATCAACCCGTTTTCACTCGATCCGACCCACACGGTTCCGTCATCGTCAGCCAGCACTTCGTTGATCAGTGCTATTTTTCCCAACGCTGACGGATGATCGTTGAGATAGAACCTGGTTTTACCGGTCTTTTTTTCATAGCGCACAAGCCCGGATTTATAGGAAGCCAGCCAAAGTACACCTTTGTGGAAAACTATGCGATGAATATTTTCCGCCACGTTCCCGCGGTCGTCATGCATTGTGATATGCCTGAACACTTTTGTCTTCGGGTCGAATACATTGACAGGACCGCTCTCGGTGCCAATCCAGATGTGTCCTTCGTCGTCCTCACAGAATGACCAGACCATGTTCTGGCTAAGGGAGGCAGGATCGTTCGAACGGTGTTGATACGTCTCGAAGAGATTTTTACGTGGATCGTACTGGTCGAGGCCGTTCGCGGCGATCCAGACAATACCCTTTCGGTCTTCCGTCAGCGCGTAGATGGTATTGCTGCTGATGCTGAATGGATCTGTGGGGTTGTGGAGGTAGTGCCGGAAGGCCTGTTCCCGCGCATTGAAAATGCGTAGCCCGTTGTTGGTGCCGATCCACATATTTCCGTTCGCGTCACGGATGATCTTGTTGATATCATTGGGCGGCAGATCGGGAATTCTCGTGAATTCGTTGGTGGCCGGATCGAGTTTGTGCAGCCCGGCTTCATAACTTCCGATCCAAAGATTTCCCGCTCCGTCTTCTGCGATCGTCGTGATGCGTTTGCCGCCGTCAAAACTGAATTCCCGCCGGTCATTATAGCGGACAAACCGGATCTCCGCCCCCTCTTCAATCACCTTGTTAAGGCCACCATTCCAGGTGCCGATCCAGATATTGCCGCGCTTGTCACAATACAATGTTCTTACGGCGTTATCGCTAAGGCTATTCGATTTGTCGGGCGTTGCCTGAAAACGCCTGAACGAATTGGTCTGGCGGTCGTAAAGATTAAGGCCGTTTCCCCAGGAGGAGATCCACAGCCGGCCACGGTTATCTTTCAGTATATAATTGGGACGGTTGCCACTGATAGACGACGAGTCTTTCGGGTTGTGGTAATACTGGACAAAACGGTCCTGTGCCCTGAGATATTTGCACAATCCCTGAAAGGTACCGATCCACAGGTCACCATGATCGTCTTCCTCGACAGTCCACACCCAGTTGTGGGTGAGCGTTGTGCTGTCGAAGGGATCATTTTTGTACACTTTAAACGTATGGCCATCGAACCGGTTGAGACCATCCTGTGTGCCGATCCAAAGATAACCACGACTGTCCTGAAGAATGCAAAAGGGTTGTGATTGAGAAAGACCATCCTGAATGGTAAAATGTTCGAACCGCATTGCCTCCGGCTGTGCCAGCGCGGAAAGCGAAGCGATCCAAATCAAAGCGGGAAGAAGAAATTTTTTCAAGGGCGTAACACCAGACGAGTAATGAAATTAATAAAAATCAATTCCCGAAGTTCAGTCGACGACTTTTTTTAAAATGCTGCTGATCTGGCCGAGGTAACCGCTTCCGAAGAGGTTAAGGTGAACGAGCAACGGATAAAGATTGTAAATGTCAAACCGTTCGCGAAAACCAGGCGCCAGCGCATCGGTACGTTGGTATTCATCGAAGAACGATGGATCAAATCCGCCAAACAATTGCGTCATGGCAAGGTCAGCTTCTCGGTTGCCGTAATAGACCGCGGGGTCAATCAGGCATGGGCCACCCCGGCTATTGACAATCAGGTTACCGTGCCAGAGATCGCCGTGTAAAAGGGCGATACGTTCATCGGGTATGAGTGAAGGCAGGCGAATGAACAGTTTCTCAAATTGCGCCATCATCAACGTGCCGGTAAGATTGGCCAGCCGTAGCTGAGGAAGGATCCGTTCCTGTATAAAAAAATCTAACCAGGAGTTCCTGCGATGATTGCTTTGTTGGAGCGAACCGATGTAGTTGTCGTGATCGAGTCCTGGCGATTCATCGCTACGCCGGTGAAGCATCGCGAGCTGCCTTCCAAGATCCCGCCAGAAAGTTTTTGATGGAGGTTTTGATTCCCGGAATTCCATCACGATAAACTGGTGTGACGCATGGGTCGCTGCACCGATGACCAGCGGGATGTCGATGGCTTGCCGTATTCCAAGAAGTTCCAAACCTTTTGCCTCGGCATCAAACATCCCCGGATACTTCGCTGCGTCATTCCATTTGACAAAAAAATCGCCGTGGGTCGATGCCAGTCTGCCGCCGTGATTGATACACCCCCCGGAAGCCGGTTCAAAATTCCTGAGCACAAGCGAAGACGAAACCTTCTCCCGCAGCAATATTAAAATTCCTTCATGTACGGAGGGCGGAAGCGGCATGTGTCAGGGATTAAATGCCCATGATGCTTTTACACCCGCGAAGTAATTGGCCGTAGGTGCTGCGTTGTAATATCTGCCGCCGATCGCATTGAGATCATTCCCGAGGCTATACTGCGCGTCAAAAGCGTTGTCCACACCGGCGAAAATGTCCATCGTAAGCCGCGACCAGGTTTTTTTGAATCCGAGGCGGGCATTAAATATGTTATAGCGCCCGGCGAAGTCTGTGTTCTCGTCATTTAATGGTATTCTGCCGGTATGCTGAAGGGTAACGTTCGCATAAAATCCTATCCGTGTGGCGGCATCCACACCGGCGCCAAAAAAATTGCGGGCGGTGCCGGTCAGTGTATTCCCCGACAGGTCCGTTGAATCGTTCAGGCTGATTACTTTAATGTAGTCACTGAAACGATAGTCATTCAACGTGAAGTTTGCCCAGATTCTGACGTCAGTGAACGACGATGTTCTGCCCAGGGTGGGTGTCCAGGCGACCTGTGCCTCTAATCCTTTCTGGTCGGTCTTGCCGGCGTTGATAAAGTACTCGGCGTCATCTTGCGTCCGCCGGATGACGATGGTATTTTCCATGTTGAAAACGTATCCTGTCAGGTCATAGGTAATTGTTTTGTTTAAAAGGTTGCCACGCAGCCCTGCTTCAATATTACCGCCCTGTTCGGGATCGATCTCGCGGTCGAAATAACCTGCAGACGGATACAACTCCTGGATGGTGGGCGGCGAATAACCGCGACTGAAATTTGCATATACTGACAAAGCTGTTCCGAATTTTTTGAGCAGTGCAATACGCGGTGAGAAAACGGCTTTAAAATTTCGCTCGCCTTGGGTTGGTGGATCATCCGAAAGGCGGATGAAGCCGACGTCCAGTTTGTTTAAACCGGCGCCAACAGTGAGGAAGAGATCGGAAGGCAACAGGAATTCGGCCTGTGCAAACACGAACCAGGTGGTGATATCGATCTCGTCTTCCGACTGCAGATCGCCGCTCACGCCAAGGTTGTTGTCGCGCACCGCGATCGGTGAAAACTCATGTTGGAATTCTGCGCCGAAGTTCAGCCTCCCGCCTTTGAAATTGTATTGTGTATTGGTCCGGCCGCCGAAGCTTTGCTCGGCCCGGCGTTCATAATTCCGTATGGTGGGATTGTCAAACTTTGTGAATGTGCCATAGATACCGGTCTGGTTTGACCACTCCGGGGACCATTCGTATTGATTGCTGAATCCCACGTAGAACGTTTCATTGTAGATGGTAGCTTTTTGCTCGACGGCGCCGGGATTAGGGCCGCCGGCGGGTCGTGCCTGCCTTGGATCCTCTTCGTATTGTGCCTTGGTCAAACCACCCGGCGTTTGATACGATAAATCGGAATACAGCAAATTTAACGAGAGAATGTTTTTCCCGGCATGAAAGCGACTTTGCATTTGAACGACATCGCGTTCGGTCGCTGTTTGCTGACGATAGCCATCGGATTGAAGATGTGAATACTGAACCGTATGGTTGGCGGTGGCGGAGCTTGAGGTTGCTTTCAGGGCGTAACGCAATAAACCAAAACTTCCCCCGAGTGTCGACACTTCAATGCCTGTGTGGGCGGCGGGAAGGTTACGCAGCAGTAATACGCCCCCGGTGCCAGCACCATACAAACTGGAGCCGGGTCCTTTGATGGCCTCCAGTGCGTCGATGGAGCCAAAATCGAAAAGGTTCAGATAGGTATTACCACCGGGGTCTGTAAAAGGCAGGTCGTTCCAGTAGACCTTCACATTTCGGACACCGAAGGGTGAACGTAGTGCGCTTCCGCGGATAGAGAGGCGATAACTGCCGGGTGATCTTTCTTCCATCCGCACCCCGGGAATTGTATTAACCGCCGGGACGAGGGTCGCATTATTGAAACGTTCGAGGTCGGAAGACCTGAGCGCGCCGATCGCGGCCGGCACTTCACTCAGGGGCCTGTTGTAGTTATAACCCTGAACGATCACTTCGCGGAGGAGGTACGTCGAGTCGTTCAGCGTAGGTGGATCGGCTTGGGCAAGTGCCTGCAGCTGGCAGACGAACAGGCAGAGAACAGTAACGGAGCGAAGCATTCGGTTGTGATTAAGATCAGCGTCCGAAGATAATGGTCCCTTTGAGCAATCCAGCCATTTCGGCGGTTAAAAGGTCATTTTGAAGTTCAAAAGGCGGGGGAGAACTAAACTGTTTTCCAGAAGGTTATCATTTCAGGGAATGAAAACCTATATTCACGAAATTTTATAAAACCATGGGAAGACCGCCGGTATTACCAAAAAAGAAGAAAGATGGATTTTGGCTCGAAATACGCAATAAAGGCGCAAAAACGGGCACTATTATTATACGAGACACCTACGAAGCGATGATGCAGGCCGCCCGGCAGTATCAGAACACGAAGGACGTTATTCTGTTAGGCGAGCATAAGAATGGCAAGAAGGTGTCGGGGAAAACCGCCTAGAAGCTTTTCAGTAAATCCTCCACCGGTTTCGTCCCGGTAAAAAACTCCAGGATGCGGAGCATGACCCTGTCAACCAGCGTGTCGGGACACGAAGCACCGCTAGTCAGAATTATTTTCACGGGATTTTTATCGGGAAGGAAAGGTGACGTTATTGTCCGCTTCTTGCTGTGAAAATTGAAATGTTGTATTTCAGACTTTGATTTGATCTCTCCTTCCGCGTTAATAAAGTAAGTTGGAAACTTCCGTTCACACAGTTCAACAATGTGCGAAGTATTGGAGCTGTTATATCCGCCCACAACGATAGCGATATCTGCATCGGTTTCGAGTAGCTGATACGTTGCATCCTGGTTATCGTTGGTAGCATAGCACAACGTATCGCGTGTGTCGGCGAAGTGTTCCTTCAGACTGTCTGCACCATATTTTTCGATCATCACCTGCCGGAAATAATCGGCGATGGCCTGCGTCTCTGTCGCCAGCATTGTTGTCTGGTTTACCACGCCTACCCGGTGAAGATCGCGATCAGGATTGAAGCCGCCTGAAACCTTTCCTGAAAAGGTTTCGTCCAGCTTTCCCCGGTCTATCCGCCCGTGAATGTATTCTCCCAGCACCTGGGCATCGGCTATGTCCCTGACAATTACGGCAGGCGCACCGGCAGCGGCATGGGAAAATGTTGCGCGCGTTTCCTCGTGGCGGGGCTTGCCATGAATGATGACCGTATAGTTGTCATTACCGAGCTTTTCTGAGCGATTCCAGACCTTTTCAACGAATGGGCAGGTGGTATTGTACCGCTGGACTTCAAGTCCTATCGCGTTGAGGCGTGCTTCGATTTCGAGGGTGGTGCCAAAGGCGGGAATGATAACAATGTCGTTTGCTGTCAGTTCATCCCACGGGATCAACTGAGTGCCGTCTGTATCCATGATAAATCTCACACCGCGTCCCAGAAGGTCGCTGTTCACTTCCTGGTTGTGGATCATCTGGCTCAGCAGGAACACGCGGGTAGAAGGATTTTCCTCCAATGCCCGGTAACTGATTTCAATAGCGTTCTCAACACCATAGCAGAATCCAAAATGCCGGGCGAGGTAAAATTGTACGGGCCCAAAATCCAGTAACGTGGGAGAGAAGTCCTGTTTCCGCAGATCTTTTACCCTGCGAAACTCCTTGATCTTCCCGGTAATGGATGACCGGTAGTAGGCAGGTATTTCGAATTTTTTGATAACGCGTAGCTTTAATGCACCAACAGCAAAGTTAGCGTATTTGTTTCATCTGCGGGCCGGAGAGCAAAAATGGTTAACGGCAGAAAAGCCTGCCCGTTAACCATCCTTTTATTGCTATGCTGCTTTGGAGAGTTTGTCTTCTTTGATCTTATTGATGCGAACTTCCTTCTTCTCCATATCAAACCACTTAACTTCCACAAAGTTGTTTTTAATGTACTTGAGAACTTCCATCACTTTTCCATCAATTTTGCTGCGAACACGTTCGCCTTTTCTAAACAATCTCCTCATATCGATTTTTGGTTTTACATTCTGAATGCATAATTAAATTCGCGCGGGACGTTTTCATATGTTCCCGTTAGAATTACCAGGTCACCTTGCTTTTTCTTTTTCAATAACAAATTAAGTTCTTTCACCGAGTGTACGGGTTCCTCATTCACTTTGGTAATGATAAACCCCTCGCGGAGGTCGGTGTACTTTGCCAACCTGCCGTTGCCGAGCTCTTTTACCCGGACACCGTTTTCAATATCCAATTTTTTCAGAACATTTTTATCAATATCCTCAACTTCAAGTCCCAGTGAGGCGAAACCGCTGCGTTCCTCGGCTTTGATGATTGCGGTTTTTCCGTCGCGTCCCGTCAGTGTTACCGGAATTGTGACTTCCTTACCGTTCCGGTTAACGACAACATTCACTTTATCACCGGGACGGTGACGGCCGATATATTCAATCAACGCCGTACTGGAATGGATTTCTGCGCCATCAATCCGGACAATGACATCACCCTTCTGCAGACCAGCCTGTTTTGCAGAACTGTTCTCGGCGAAGTCAGAAATATAGGCACCATCACTTACCTGCAAATCATATTCCTTTACAAGCTGACTGTTTACGCTGCCTATCGACACCCCAAGCCAGCCGCGTTGTACCATTCCATACTCAATCAGGTCTTCCACAATCTTGCTGACGATGTTCGAAGGCACTGCAAATCCGTAGCCTGAATACGAGCCGGTCGGACTTGCAATAGCCGTATTAATTCCCAGCAATCCACCGCCCAGGTTGACCAGGGCACCACCGCTGTTACCCGGGTTAATAGCCGCATCCGTCTGGATAAAGGATTCTATGGCGGTGTTACCTTCCTCTGTATTCCGGTTCAGTATATTGATATTCCTTCCTTTGGCGCTGATGATACCCGCCGTAACGGTCGAGTTAAGGTTAAACGGGTTGCCTACCGCCAGCACCCACTCACCCACTTTTGCTTTATCCGAGTCGACGAAAGCCAGGGTGGGTAAGTCTTTCGCGTCGATTTTAACAAGCGCAAGGTCAGTATCAGGATCGGTTCCGATCACTTCGGCCGTATACGTCCTGTTATTGAACAGGGTGACCTCAACAACATCGGCATCCTTCACAACGTGGTTGTTGGTGACGATGTACCCGTTCTCGTTTATGATCACGCCTGAACCAGCACTTTGACTAGGTCCCTGCGGGTAACGCGGTCCAAAAAAATCACGGAACGCTTCCGGTATCTCTTCACCGCCCATGTTGTTGCGGGGGTTACGGGATGTCGAACGGATATGGACGACGGAGGCTGTTACCTTTTCCGCTGTTTGTGTAAAATCAAGGGGAACGACGTCACCGTTTTCATCTACTTTATAGGCAACCTTGCTGGCCGGTACACCCTGAAGGTATTCCAGCTTTACGCTTTGGGCATCGTCGTCTTTTATCAATTCAACAGTGGCTATTGTACTGACGCTACCCAGTACCGCAGCCAGAAATAGTGATGCGAATCTTTTCATAGCTCTTTTCAAGTTTACATTATTTTGTTACAAAAATCAGGCAGAGGTCCCCGTGCAGGAAATTTTGTCAGTTCTCCGATTGACACCCTGGTCATCCGCCGCCGTTTTCCTTCATGTCCTTTAACTACGAAATCTTTCGGATTAAGGTTCCATGGCGCATAGGACTTTTATACCAGCGGCCAGTTCCGTGGTCGGCGGTCATGTCCACAGGGCAATGATTGCAGCTGTTGCTTTACATATTGAAATCTGAGGCGTCCTAAGGATGCTGATCGTTTGGCTGATGGTGGCTGCTGAGGCCGCGATGAGGGTCGTGTTTTTTCTGATTACTTTTGCCATCCATTTAAGCGGTATTATGGTAATCAGTGGAAAGGTCATTCTTAAAAAAGGCAAGGAACATTCGATACAGCGGTTTCATCCATGGGTGTTTTCAGGGGCTATTCAAAAGACAGAAGGAGCGCTGGACGACGGTGCATGGGTTGAGGTCGCGGACTTTAGAAACCAGACGCTTGGCT
>DASPJC010000360.1:0-8051 GCA_035628815.1 Ohtaekwangia sp.
CTCATCTCGGCACTGAACACGTTATACCAGTTCTGGATCCATACCGAGACAATCGGTAAAATGGGATGGTTCGAATACATCTTCAACACGCCGTCACATCACCGCGTGCATCATGGCCGCGACCCGAAATACATCGACAAGAATCACGCGGGCTCCCTGATCATCTGGGATCGCATGTTTGGCACTTTCCAGCAGGAAGAAGAAAAGCCGACCTATGGGATCACCAAACCTATCAACAGCTGGAACCCCGTATTCGCCAACGTAAGCCATTATGTGGAAATGGGAAAGGACCTGAAACGCATTCCGCGATGGAGCGATCGTATCCGCTATCTCTTTAAAAAGCCGGGATGGCTCCCCGACTACCTCGGCGGATACCGCGCGGCACCCGCCGTGGACAAGACGTTGTACCGGAAGTATGACACCCCTTCGCCGGGTTGGCTCAACGCGTATGTTCTGCTGCAATACGTGCTCTGCCTGGTGGGCACAGCCATATTCCTTTTCAGCCAGAAGTTGCCGGACGGAAGCGACCGGTTTACCGTCGGTGAGAATTTGTTCATCACGGCGCTGATCTCCTGGGTTGTTGTCAATTGTGGTGTCTTGTTCGAAAGAAAAAATTGGGTATACTGGGCAGAATTGTTCCGGATATTGCTGTACCCCGCCATCTTCCTTTGGATCTACAGCGCACAATTGGATACCTTTATGGTCGGGCTGGCCCTCACCTATATCCTCGTTAGTTTACCCCTCTTTTTAAAAGCAACTAAAAATGAACTTCAGACTGCTGCGGCTTAATGTTCTCTTGCTGTTCTTCGTGACTTCCTGCGGGCCGCAAATTCCGGAGCTGAAACAAATAAACCTGAAAGAGTGGAAATCCGACAAGCTCGGTTGCAATGGAACACGTGCAAAATCAGTTGAAACATTGCAATCGCAGAAAAAGGTCTTGCTCGGCCTGACGGAAATGGAGATTGTCACCACACTGGGGAAACCGGATGTAAAAGAGCTGGGCAAGCGCAATCAAAAATTTTTCCGATATCTGCTCGAACCTGGCATCGCCTGCAGTGACTCCGCTGCCGCTCCCAGAAAACTGATCGTCCGTTTCAATGCCGTCGGCCGGGCGAAGGAAATCACAATAGAGTAAACACACATTCAATTCAGAGACGACCGCATTGAGAATTTTTTTAAGCCTCCGCGTTTCTGCTCGCTGGGGTTAGGCATTGGGCGTTAGGCATTGTTGGCCTTGCGAACTGCAAAGGATCAACCGGTTTTAAAATGCAGACGTAGCGATAGAAGGCAATGGCCAGTATCCAGAATCCAATATCCGGCATTTTCAAGGTTCTTCCTATAACGCAGAATTTTGCGCTGCATAATTTCCAACAAACTCGAACCCGAAATCCGAACCCCAATTCGCAGCTATTTTTACGCTATCTTGTCGCAGGAAAACAACTTAAACGCTTCTATGAAAAACGTAGCAGTCATCGGTTCGGGTACCATGGGAAACGGCATCGCGCATGTGTTCGCGCAATATGGTTATACTGTAACGCTGATCGATGTGGCGGAAAAACATCTGCAAAAGGCGATGGGTACCATTGAAAAAAATCTGGCCCGTCAGGTAGAGAAAGGATCGATTACGGCAGATGTAAAGAAACAAGCCCTGGAACGCCTCACAACATACACTTCGCTCCAGGACGGTGTACGAAACGCTGACTTGGTGGTTGAGGCCGCTACGGAAAAAAGTGAACTGAAGCTGAAGATCTTCCAGGATCTTGACGCATTCGCCAAACCTGACGCGATCCTGGCAAGCAATACGTCGTCCATATCGATCACAAGAATCGCGGCTGCAACGGGACGGCCGGAGCGCGTTATCGGCATGCACTTTATGAACCCTGTACCGCTGATGAAACTGGTCGAGGTCATCCGCGGTTACAACACCAGCGACGCAATTACAACGGAAGTAATGACACTTTCACGCGCGCTCGGGAAAATACCGGTGGAAGTCAACGACTACCCTGGCTTTGTCGCCAATCGCATTCTTATGCCCATGATCAATGAGGCGATCTATGCCCTGTATGAAGGTGTTGCAGGCGTGCAGGAGATCGACACCGTGATGAAGCTCGGCATGGCGCATCCCATGGGTCCGTTGCAGCTCGCGGACTTCATCGGACTTGATGTATGCCTTTCCATCCTCGAAGTATTGCACGACGGATTTGGCAATCCCAAGTATGCACCCTGCCCGTTGCTGGTCAATATGGTGCAGGCCGGGCATCGTGGAATAAAAAGCGGAACAGGATTTTATGATTACCGGCAGGGGCCTAAATCGGCGACCGTTTCCGGCCGGTTTATGAAGGAAAAATGAGCCCGGTATAAAAGAAAAAAGACCAGCTATTCCGTGGATTAGCTGGCCTTGTTTTTTATCTCCCTGCTCCAACAGTAGAAGTGGTAAACCACGCCTACTGCCTGAACAGGTGCACTGTGAACGCTATGGCAAAAAAGCTTTTCACTGTGTGGAGAGAACTTTAAAGTAAAAGCATAAGTTCGATTTTTCCTAAAGAATTCCTCAAACTTTGTGAACCCTGAAAATTTGGCTTTTTTGCAGAACTTTTAAAGCGGACGTGTGACAATTCTGCATTCCAGAAAATGGTAAAAAAATATATAAATTATTAATAATCAGTTAATTACATGTTGTCAACATTCCATCCACAAGTTACTAACATTATGTACCGGGTATGAGCGAAGACAACTATAAGACCCGTGGTTTGCGCAATAAACTGGTGAAAAAACTGCGTGAAAAAGGCATCCGGGACGAGCGCGTTTTGACCGCCATTTCGGTGGTGCCGCGTCACGTTTTTTTTGAAAATGCGCTGCTCGAACACGCGTACCAGGACAAAGCTTTTCCCATCGGTGAAGGTCAGACCATATCACAACCTTATACGGTTGCATTCCAAACCGAGAAGCTCGAAATACGGCCTGGCGACAAAGTCCTGGAGATTGGCACCGGCTCGGGATACCAGGCCTGTGTTCTGTTGGAAATGGGAGCGAAAGTGTACACCATCGAATACAACCGGAAATTGTATGAAGCTACCCGCCAGGTTCTTCCCGGCATCGGTTACAAGCCGTTCTTCTTCTATGGTGATGGATCCAAAGGCCTGCCCTTAAAAGCGCCGTTTGACAAGATCATCGTCACCGCGGGCGCGCCGGTGGTACCCACCGCGTTGACCGACCAGCTGAACGAGGGCGGCATCCTCGTGATCCCGGTCGGTGACCGCGAAAAACAGGTCATGCTCAGGATCCGTAAAACAAAAGGTAATCTCGTGCGCGAAGAGTTCGATTATTTTGCCTTCGTCCCGCTGCTCGGCGAACAAGGCTGGCGGTAAAAGTCATGCCGAAGGAGTTAATGTTATGGACGTTTTCAATGCAACACAGTCACACACCCTTTGCAAACGAGTGATGTGGGCCCGGTACAGGCGATGGCACCGGTTTAAAATAAAAGTTGTTTCTTTGTACGGCTAATTCAGGCATTCGTGAGAGCATTGATCAAAAAGACGTTTACGGCAGAATTTTCAAAATTCATAATCGTCGGTGTTGTTTCAGCGCTGATTGAATATTCGCTCTTCTTCCTGTTCAAGGCGTATATCAATTACCTCATCGCGAATATCATCGCTTTTGGGTTAACGAATATCGTTACTTTTGTTCTGACCCGCCGTTACGTATTCAATGGTTCCAGGAACAACAAGTATTACGAAGCCACCTTATTCGTCATCTGCCTGGCCGGCGCGCTGGTGGTCAACCAGATCGTTTTATGGGCGCTGGTGGAGTTCGCGTCCACGGACAAAGGTATTGCCAAGGCAATCGCCATCGGCCTGACGGTCATCTGGAATTTCTTTACCCGGAAACACGTCGTTTTCCGGAATCGCCAGGTTGCCCCGGAACGGTCTTCTACAAAGTTCTAACGAGGTAATCGCGCAGCGCTTCGAGGTTGTTCTGCAGGCGCACGCTTTTCTTTTCACCAGCCATGAATTTCCGGAGTCCGGGCGGAATGGCGACAACGGTCCCCAACGTCTGCTCTACGGTGTCCTTGAACTTTGCCGGATGGGCGGTTTCCAGGAAGATGCCGGTCGATTCACCGTCATCCCTCTGGTATCGCTTCAATCCAAGGTATCCTACCGCGCCATGCGGGTCCAGTATATAGCTTGTTGTCGCGAAAACATGACGCATCGCCGCACGCGTCTCTTCATCAGTAAAACCACAACCCTGAACACTTGCGGCCAGCGCAGCATGGTCGTGCCCGAACAAATCGAGCATCCTGGAGAAGTTGCTGGGATCACCAACATCCATTGCATTGCTGATGGTTTGCCTTGATGGCCGTGGATTAAACGCCCGCGTACGCAGATACTCAGGCACCACATCGTTAACATTGGTCGCCGCTATAAATTTCTTCACGGGCAAGCCCATGCGCTTTGCGAGTAGCCCGGCCGTGAGATTTCCGAAATTTCCGCTGGGAACCGAAAACACGACCGGCCGATCCGGTTTGCCGGCGCGCGAAACAGCATAAAAATAATAAAACGACTGCGGGATCAACCGGGCGATATTGATGGAATTCGCCGAGGTGAGGAAGTATTGCTTCCGCAACGTCTCATCCAAAAATGCCTGCTTTACCATACGCTGGCAATCGTCGAAGGTACCGTCAACCTCCAGCGCCGTGATGTTCTGTCCCAGCGTGGTGAACTGCTTTTCCTGTATATCGCTTACTTTTCCGGACGGATAAAGCACCACAACGTTTATACCCGCCACACCCAGAAACCCATTCGCAACCGCGCTGCCGGTATCTCCCGATGTAGCCACCAGGATAACGATTTCCCGGTTTTGCTGCCGGGCAAAATATCCCAGCAACTGCGACATGAACCGGGCCCCAAAATCCTTGAAGGCCATTGTCGGTCCGTGAAAAAGCTCAAGCGCGAACATATTGTCATCCACCGGCACCAATGGTGCATCAAACTGAACGGCATGGTCCACGATAACGCGAAGATCTTTCTCCGGGATGTCTTTCCCGATGATCTGCCGCGCCACCTGAAAAGCAATTTCCTGAAATGAAAGGTTGTGGAACGTGCCGAAGAAATCATCCGGCAACGGATCAATCCGGTCAGGCATATACAACCCGTTATCCGGCGCCAGTCCTTCCGTAACCGCCTGCCGCAGATCCACTTTCAGGTCGTGATTGTTGGTGCTGTGAAATTTCATGTTGGAATTATCGCTGTCATCTTACATACATAAATACTATTCGTGTACGGTGGCGCCACGCGCATTGATCTTCGAGATGTAAACATCACTTTCCAGCTTGAATACTTTGAACTGGTTCTGAATGACCGCTCCGACCTCCGCGGCGACAGCGGCATCCCGGCTGATCGAAAAAATGGTAGGCCCGGATCCCGAGATCCCACATCCCAGTGCTCCCGCTTCCACCGATGCAGCTTTGATCTTATCAAACGCAGGAATCAATACCGAGCGGATGGGTTCGGCCACAACGTCTTTCAGTGAACGACTGATCAGTCCGTAGTCAGGCTTCATCAGCCCGACCACGAGCCCGGCGATATTTCCCCATTGTGTGATCGCATCCCGGATGGGGATGGTCGGTTTAAGTACGCGGCGCGAGTCCTCCGTTTTCAGTTCCAGGTGAGGATGAACAAGCGTACAGTGTAAATCCGGTGGCGTGGGAACGTTCGTGACATCGAGCGGATTGTAGCCGCGAACCAGCACAAACCCGCCCAGCAGCGATGGCGCCACGTTGTCCGCATGCGCCGACCCGCAGGCTATGCGCTCTGCTTCCATAGCAAAGGGAAGGAGTTGTTCACGCGTGTACGGATTGCCATGGAGATGATTGATGGCAACCAACGCTGCTGCGGCGCTGGCGGCACTGGAACCCATGCCGCTGCCCAGCGGAAGCTTTTTATACAATGTAATGGCTGCGCCATGCTTGCTGCCAATGGCTTTCAGGAATTCGAGTACAGCGACACCGGCCGTATTCTGGGCGGCATCACGCGGGAGACGGCCTTCATCGCCTTCAATCGCCGTGATGATCACCTTCCCGGTGTCGTCCAGGGTAATAACAACTTCGTCGGCAGGCGCCTCGACGGCGAAACCGAATATATCAAAGCCGCAGGAAACGTTGGCCACCGTAGCCGGTGCAGATGCGCGTATGGATCTCATGGTCGTTTGTTCATTGTATCAGGATACTACTTCGCATAATGGCCGATCCGGATGATGTCTGCGAATACACCCGCGGCTGTTACAGCAGCGCCGGCACCGGGTCCGCGAATAACCATCGGACGTTCGTGGTACCGCTCCGTCGTCAGCAGGATAATGTTGTCGCTGCCGGAAAGCGAATAGAACGGATGCTGCTCGGGAACTGAACCCAGCTCGACCTGAACTTTACCATTGCGCAGCACGGCCAGGTACCGAAGTTTTTCTTTCCGCGCGGCCGCCGCGCCACGCAACTTTTCAAAGGCATCGTCGTGCCCGGCCAGTCGCCGGAAGAACTCCTCCACCGTAATGTCGCCCTGGCAGTCGGCTGGAACAAGATTTTCGACCGTGATGTCGGTCAGCTCGAATGGCAAACCGGTCTCACGCGACAGGATCAGTATTTTTCGCGCAACGTCCATACCGCTGAGATCGTCACGCGGGTCAGGTTCGGTGTACCCCTTATCCTTCGCTTCTCTTACCACGTCGCTGAACTTCATTCCTTCTCCGAAAGAACTGAAAATAAAATTCAATGTACCGCTCAATACGCCTTCGATGCTGATCACCTTGTCACCACTCAGCAGGAGGTCGTTCATGGTGTTCAGTACCGGTAACCCCGCGCCGACGTTTGTTTCGTAGAGGAACTTTACACCGCGTTTAAAGGCGGTTTGTTTCAGCCGGCGATACTTTTCCATCGGACCGGAGTTGGCTTTTTTATTCGGTGTAACGATGGAGATATTGGCGGCCAGGATCGGCTCGTAAAATCCGGTGACTTCTTCGCTGGACGTACAATCGACAAAAATTCCGTTCGGCAGGTTGAGCGCGATCATCTTTTCCACGAACCTTTCCATCTCCATGGGCTCACCGGAAGCTTTCATCGCATCGACACATTCATCCAGGGAAAGTCCTTCTTCCTGGAATAACATCTTTTTGCTGTTAGCCACGGCCACCACATTAATTTCCAGCAGGTTCTCGCGGGCAAGCTTTTCAAACTGATCCCGGATCATGGTGATGAGCGAATTCCCGATCAACCCGGTGCCCACTAAAAAGATGTGGAGCACTTTGTGGTCGGACAGGAAGAATGCTTCGTGCAGGGCATTCAGGGCCTTGGCGACATCCGCCTGACTCACCACGGCGGAAATATTCCTTTCGGACGATCCCTGAGCAATAGCCATCACGTTGATACCATTGCGGCCCAGTCCGCTGAACATCCGTCCACTGGTCCCCGGGCTATGCTTCATTCCATCACCGACCACAGCAACGATCGACAGGTCGCGTTCCACACCGACTTCGTCGATCTCTTCATTGCGTATCTCGTACTGGAATTCCCTTTCGATCGCCACTTTGGCGCGTTGGGCAAATTCATTCTCGACCGCAAAACAGATGGAATGCTCCGAGGAAGCCTGGCTGATCAGGATGACATTTATCTTTTCACGGGCCAGCGTTGCAAACAACCGCATCGACGCGCCCACAACGCCCAGCAGTCCGCTACCCTGGAGGCTGAGCAGGCTCACGCCGTTCATGGAAGAGATACCTTTGATGATCTTTCCATTGGTAGCATCCGCATGAATGACGGTCCCTTCAAACGAAGGGTTGAATGTGTTCTTGATCCAGATGGGGATACGGTTCGCCATCGCGGGCTGCATGGTCGCGGGAAAGATCACTTTGGCGCCGAAATGAGAAAGCTCCATCGCTTCTTCATAGCTCATCTGTGGAACGGTGAATGCTTTTTTCACCAGTCGCGGATCGGCAGTCATCATGCCGTTCACGTCCGTCCATATTTCCAACGCTGAGGCTGCCAGCGCACCCGCGAAGATAGCGGC
>DASPJC010000361.1:0-14983 GCA_035628815.1 Ohtaekwangia sp.
TTTTAGCCCATAACCAGGCGAAAAAAACCGCAGTCCGGTTCCCGCGACTCCGTAGTTCACGGTATGTCACAATACCGACATAACGGTATTACCCGGCCGGCTAATAAAGAGCAATTTTGCTCCACTACCTGCCTATCGTGGCCGGCAAAACCAGTTCATTGTGAAATCAAACCAATTTATACCTATGAAAAAGATGTTTTTGTTACTCCTGCTGTCGGGCGTGAGCACAGCAGCTGCAATAGCGCAGACGTTAAGTGAGTTCAAGCCCAAGGATCAATCGTATGGCCTGAATAAAGCAAAGAATGCCGATCGTATCTATATCGCCGGCTTCGACGTGAATTTCCAGGTTTACAACGAAAAAGAAGACTTTAAGCAGGGTGGCCACCAGCTTGGCGGCGGAATGAAGAACGACGCTTCCGCATCTTTGTCCATCGGCCTGGAAGGGCTGGATGAAAAGACCGTGATTGAGATCACCGACAAATTATATAAGGAGTATACGGATAAGTTGAAGGCAAAGGGCCTGACCATCATCACAGCAGATGAAGCCGCGGGGATCGAGAGTTATGAAGGCTATGAGCGCGTGAAGGGTGGAAAAATCAACCTTGCACAGATCCCGGGCGTAATGGCAGTGTCGCCAACCGAATTTGAATATTTTGTGAAAAAGATTGACAAGGATGGCAAGGAGAAAAAAGGAGGCTTCCTTGGAAATGAGGCGATAAAGTATGCAAAAATGTCAAAAGACCTGAACGACGCCATCATCGGCAGTGTCGATATCACCGTCCTCTTCGTGCAGGACCAGAACGCGTTCCAGGGCAATGGCGCCAACATCAAGGTAAAAACCAACCTGCGCATCATTGCTTCCGAAGGCATTATCTCTACCAAGGACGCCAAGATCAAAATGAAAGGACAGAACGAAGTGACGATGGTGACCAGCACCGTCGCATTTTACCATGGGAAAATGGGCGCTGGCGCAACAACAGTCTATACCGGCACGCTGGCCAAACCGATCGTGATCAGTGGTGTCATTGAAGATACGAAAGTGCAGAGCTTCGCCAACACGGGCTATGCACAGGGAACATCGACGATTTACGGAACATTCTACAGTGTGCGAAACAACAGCAACAAAAACGCAAAGGTGATTTCCGTCGATCCCGTCAAATACAGCGAGGGCGTATACAGTGGCGCCAGCAAATTCCTGGCTTTTCACACGGATGGCTTCTTGAACGCGCTCAAATGATCCTTTCCAGGCAATAATCCAAAAAAGGGCCATGCATCGTTGCTGGCCCTTTTTATTGCTCTCTGCCGCACCACGTAGCAGCTATGCGGATCCATCAAAAAAAAAATTGTCATAAGTACTTTGAATTACAAAGTACTTTCGTACATTTGTTTAACGGACGGCGGTAAGCCGAGCCCGGTGGCTAAGCGGCCTAACAAAAATTAATAACGACCCCATCAACCAGATACCTTTATGAATAACCAGTCTCCAGTAACCCTGACACACAACACTACCGTTCTGAATGCGATCAGCTGGACCGTAGGAATTATTTTCCTGGCGATCGGCCTGATCAACACGTTCTGGGGCAACGACCCCGGCTTTGGAATCTTTATCATCGTGCTTTCTGTCGTGTACTTCCCTCCTGTCACAGATATATTCAAAACAACGACCGGCCTGTCGATACCACGACTGGTAAAAATAGGGCTTGCGTTGTTTATCGTCTGGGCGGCATTGGGCGTGGGCGAGTTGTTTCACAAGATCGATATGATGCTCAACGCCTTTTAACGAGGCGGTAGCATCCTTTGCAGCGCTTCTGTAATTGAGTTAACAACGTTTAATGACATTGTATGATACAGCAGGTCAGGCATATCAACATTAATAATCATGGACGGTATCATTTTCGTGCTGCCCGGCAGACCTTCAGCGCAATGCTGACATTCAATAAAAATTACGGCACTATCGCCCTGGTGATTCTTGTTGCAGAGGTTCTTATCGCGCTTTTTGTAAGCGACGGCTTTATCCGGCCTTATGTGGGAGACGTCCTGGTCGTTGTGCTCATCTATTGTTTCATCAAATCATTTTTACGGGCTCCTGTTCTTCCGACAGCGCTGTCTGTACTCGGTTTGGCTTTCACAACAGAATTTCTTCAATACGTGGGTATCGTTGAGATGCTGGAGTGGCAGCATTCCAATATAGCGCGAATCGTTATCGGAACGTCATTTGAGTGGGCCGATCTGCTGGCCTATATAATGGGTATTGTGTTCGTCCTGGCAGCTGAGAATATCGGCCGGCGGAAATATATGGCAGCGTCGCGCATGCAGTCTTCCGAGAAAAAAAATTGTAACTAATAAAATTAACGATCTATCTATGGTGAAAGAATATTTCGTGCATGAGCACTCCGTAGTGCGGCAGATCTGGGGCAAGAGTGATACCATCCTGTTCATCTTCGCGGGGGCCGCGGCAGAGTTTGCGCTCAACAAGGCGGTGGACTGGCTATACTTCACCGGCCGTCTACCGGTCGATCCTTTGGGACGCCTTTTCTCCACGGTGTCTTATGCACGGGCAATCGTCTTTTCTGAAAAACACGCCGCACATCGCGCAATTGATGCTATGACAAAAATACACGCCGGCGTCGAAGCCGACCGTGGTGCCAAGATCCCCGATTGGGCTTACCGGGATGTGCTCTTCATGCTGATCGATTATTCGATCAGGTCGTTTGAAGTCCTCGACCGGAAGCTAAGCGTGGCGGAAAAGACCGAGGTGTTCAACGTCTTTTACAGGATCGGTGAACGGATGAGGATACGCGAGTTGCCACTGGATTTTGATACGTGGGAGAAAAAGCGGCAGGAACATCTTCTCCTGGATCTCAGGCACAGCAGCTATACAAAGGATCTGTTCCGGCAGTACCGCAAACATCTGGGCGCTGTACGGTTCGGCATCCTTCTGGAGACGCAGACCCTCGTGGTTCCATCGCAGGTACGCGCGTGGCTGGGCTTCCGGAAGATCTCGCTTTTGCATCCATTGCTCGTGCTGTACAAACTAAGCAGGAGCCTGAAGCTGGACTGGATCCTGAAAGCGCTGGTACTTCCTTCCCGGTACGAAAAAGAGATCAGGGCTTTGGACACCGTACGCCTGGCACCGGCACATTAATCGTTTGCCATGTATGACCAACAGAACCTTTATCGACTAGTAAGACCTTATTTTATAAAGCCTTTAACCATCAACCAAAACTAACATGACCGAAAAGAACACATTAAAAACCAATTCCAGCAAGACTGCACCGTTAACCAAAAGAATGCTGACAGGAGCCCTGATCGGCCTGGTCGTGATCATCTTTTTTGTAACAGGAGGTGACGCGAAACCCGAGTGGGGTAAATTCTGGATGATCCGGCCGTTGATCGTCGTTCCGCTGGCAGGCGCGATGGGTGGCGCATTTTATCACTTCATCATAGAGCAGAATTTCAGGCACGGGTGGCTAAAAGTACTGGCCATCATTCTCAGCGTGATTGTTTTCATTGTCGGGCTTTGGCTGGGCATTGTGCTGGGATTGGCGGGTACGCATTGGGATTAAAAATTCATAGCCTTCCTATCCCCGGCCTTGGTTGGCATTACGGTTGAGCACAACGGGGACTCACCACAGAACGAAGCGTACAATTTGGCCCTCAATATATTGCAAATGTCTTAGCCTTTGCTGGTGTGGCGCGCCGGCAGTAGCGGGCGTCACCAATAAACGAAGCGTACACTTTAACCCGGCGTATCTGCAAATGCTGGTTACCTTGCGCGTTCGCCAGCGCAGAACACCGGTTCGGGAAGGAAGGATTCAATGCCTTTGTTGGTGTTGCGCGCCGGCATTCGCGGGCGGGTCACCAACAAACGAAGCGTACACGTTAACCCGTCACAGCGTGTCTGCAAATGCTCGTGACCTTGCGCATTCGCCAGCACAGAACACCAGTTCGGGAAGGAAGGATTTTGATTTACTTAAACTTGTTGATGAGCCGCACGAGGTCAACGCCCAACGCCAACAAGGACAACGGCATAGAATTCCCTACCTTATCGCCTCTTTTAATTTGGCGAATTAAGGCCCATTTTATTTCCCTCTGAATCAAGGAATATCGCGAAGTACCCATTACCGTCGGCGTGCGCTGTCTTTGGTGTAAGTACCCTGCCACCATTTGCCTCAACCTTGTCGAGAACCATCTTCAGATCATTTCCGCCATCGAAGTAAATGGTTACGCCGTCAGATGAAGGTACATATCCCTCACCCTGGACTATAACGCCAGGCACCACCTGGCCTTCGTAGGGAAATATACCCATTTGCATTTCCGGCATTTCCACCGTCTCAATCTTAATATCCAGAATTGCCTGATAGAAATTGACTGCGCGTAAGATCTCGTTTGCCGGGATCTCAAAAAGCGAAATATAGCTTTTCATACTGTTTGATTTATCTACTGCCTTGCTCATGGCCGGGTTCCTTGAATCTGCCTGGTTAGCGTTTGTACAGGAAGCCAGAACAACGACATACATAACAGCCGCTAAAGGGACGATTTTCACTACCATTGCCTATGCATTAAAATTTATGCTAAAATAGCCCTGGGTGTTGCGACGGAATTGTAAAAATGCGACACATCAACTCCTTTTGTAGAGAAGCGCAGACAGCGTCATTTTGTCGTCTGCTAAAAATTCTTTCGGTGTGATCCCTGTAAATTCCTTAAAATCCTTGATGAAATGGGACTGGTCGTAGTACTCGTTCTCGTAAGCGATGTCCGTCAATGTTTCCGTTGTTTGATTCAGCAACGATCTTAACGTTGCCTGCAAACGAATGGCTTTGCATAATTGCTTTGGACTTACCCCGATTTTCTTTTTAAACTCCCTTTCAATTTGTCTTCGCTTTTGCACGTTACCTTTCAGAAGCGCATTCAAGGGTTTATTGCCGTTTGACAGAACCATTGCGTCTATCGTTGACTTAACAATATTCTCAATGGTTACCTTATCGCTTAACCGCCCGAAAAGAAAACGCTCCGTTATTTCAATTCTTTCGTTAACAGAATTTGCCTGAATTATTTCCCGGCTTAATTGTTCGGCTATTTCGGTTCCAAATAGTTCGTTCAGCGGTGTCTCTTTGTTGCTGAGTGCATGCAGCGGAACATTAATAAAATTAGCGAAACCATAAGGGTAAAAACGAACAGCAAATGTGTTGACATATCCGGTTGGCTCAATATAGAACTGATCTGTTATCTGGCCGAGAAGCATTTGCCTTGGCTGAATGATAAATTGATCACCACCGGTGTATCGTTTGATATCGTCACCCAGAATGAAACACATATCAACACATCCATCTGGCAAAATGAGCTGTCGCTGCGTGTTGTCCTGCGCCGGAACTTCCAATGTCCAATAGCATTTTATAATTGTCTGCAAGTCCGGATGAGGCTTGTATGTCTGATAGTTCATTTACGGTGGGTGATTGTTGCTTCAGGCCATTAATCTACGAAATGCACCCTTCAACGCCAACGCCGGCAGCGGATCCAGTGGATGTAGGAGGCCTGAATATCGTTTCAAGTTTCTATAGCGTTGCCAGTGAGCAGTAACGACGGCTCCATTAACGTGTGTGCAATTGTTGGTGCTCCTGCGCACGCGCCACCACATAACCCCAACTTCGACACCGTTAATGTGTCTGCAAAGTGTTGGTGACCTTGCGCACTTGTCCACACGACACCAACTTGGGCGAAGGAACTGTGTCGTCAATTCCGATAAACCAAAAAAATACTTAGCCGACAATCATTACCTCACTTTCTCAAACCGGTGATGCATCATACGAACATGCTGCAGGTTAATCCCATCCACCTTGCCACGTTTGTCCTTGGTAAAAGTAGCCGCTACATACCATCGGCTGCCACCCGATTCCATTTCAAACAAGAAACGGTTTTCCTCAACAGGTATCAATACTTTATCAACGATCGTTGCCCTGCGTATGACCAGTTGATTATCCGTCAGGACGATCCTGCAATAAAAATCAAGATGCCGGCTATGATACTCACCGGTGAACTGTTGTGTGCCCCGCGTGAGGGATAGCAGCGGAAACCCCGAAGCGCGCGGCATGTGTGAAGGCCGGAGTTGCAGCGGATAGCCCGGCCCGAACAGCGCTGGCCTGCGCGCCTGCGTGAGGGACACGCCCAACGCTTCCGCTATTGCAATACCTTCGCGGCAACTGCCTTCGCCCGCGCCAGCAAACGCGGATCGCTCATTTTTATCGTCAACTGTTCAAAAGTTCTGGTTGGTCCCCGCCACTTCAGCTGGTCAACCTTTTTAAACAGCTTTGCATCGGTTCGCAAGGTCGCAAGACGCTTGAACAGCAGCGCCTGTTTACGTTGCCCCTTCAACACTTTTTCGGGGAACGACTCGATCGGCCCGTAATGATTCAGGAGCTGTGCTGCCCCGACCTTCCCGATGCCGGAAATGCCAGGATAGCCGTCGGCAGTGTCGCCCACGAGCGCGAGCAGATCAGGGATGAGCTCCGGCCTTACCCCGTATTTTTTCTGAACTGCACCAGCACCGCGGATAGCTTTCGCCCGGCGATCGATCTGTACGACGCGGTCATCGCGTACGCATTGCGCAAGGTCTTTATCGGGTGTCCAGATGCAGACTTTCAGAACGGCCGGATCACCAGCCGCAAGGTGCGCGGCAGAAGCAAGCGCATCGTCCGCTTCCAGCTCGGTCATGGGCCATACAACCACACCCATCGCAGCCAATGCCTCCTCCAGGGGATGAAATTGTGCCAGCAGTGCCCGTTCCATTCCATAAGAAGTTTTATAACCGGGCCATAGTTCATTTCGAAAGGATTCGATCACGTGGTCTGTCGCTACCCCGACGTGCGTCGCCCCTTCTTCAATCATTTGCAGTACACCATTGAGCACACCCGCTACCGCACCGAAAGGTTTATCTTTTCCCTTATTGTACCTGCGCTGGCCATAAAAGTGCCGGAAAAGCTCATAGGTACCGTCAATGAGATGAACGAGCATGGCGTAGGTGGATCTGGCTTAAAGTAATGCCGGATTAAATGATTTCGCAAGCGTACAGACAGTTACCGGTATTAGGACTTGGGACTTACGACTTGGGGATTGCGATATTAAATGAGATGGTCTATTCGATTTTTAAAGATCGGCTAGTAGCTCTCGCGCGCAGGAGCTTTTTCAGGCACCGGCCTGCCATTACGCTGTAGCCAGCGGTTTTTCCCAAAGTCTCTCAGGCATTAGGGAAGCTTGCCGCCCTGAAGCTATTTTCTGCCATTTACCTCTTCCGCCCTGAGCCTGGCTTGTTCCTTTTCAAACGCTTCGCGCTCCGCGATCTTCTGACGCTCGAGGGTGTCCTCCGGCTCAAGCTGATGCTGCCATTCGAAGCTCCGCCTCTCCCACTGCAATGTTTCCCCTTGTGTGGTCAACACCGTATAGCCGGGCATAAATCCTTTCCAGTTGCCGCCCCACCAGGCCGCGCTTACCGACTGGCTGGTAATATACCAGATGCCGTTGTAATAGAAATCCTCCGGCACATGACTGTGACCTTGTAGCACAGCTTTCACGTTGTACCGTTCGATGATCTTCCTGAAAGCCACCGTGTCTTCAATAACCATATGTCCGAAAGGATTGAATTTCGGATCTCCGTTCATTTGTCCCAGGTGACAAAACGCCGCTATGTGGGTCATTATAACGGTAGGCATACCAGCATTCTTGCCAAGGTCAAAACGGAGCCACTCGAGCTGGGCCTCGCCCAAAGCGCCTTTGTAACCTGTGCCATGTGCTGCCGCTACAGGGTGAATTGAATCCAATACCACGAAATGCCATCCCTTGTGATTGAAACTGTAGTAGCTGCTCTTCATGCTGAGCATATCCATGATCAGTTTCTTGCCAAGATCCGGATCATCGACCGCAACCTTCCTTCGCGAACTCCAGCCCAACACATCATGGTTGCCGATGGAATTATAATAGGGCATCTTCAACTGATCGGATGCGCGCTTGTACAATGCTACCTGGTCGGCGAATTCGTCTTTCGCGGTATAATTCCCATCGAAAGCGAGATCGCCACCCATCAATACAAAATCGGCATCTGCACAACGTTTGTTCACGTCCGCGATACACACCTCATAACCGACGTGACCCTGCCGCTTCCGGCGCACATGCATATCGGCCAGGTGCAGAAACGAAAATGAATCGGTGTGAGGGTGATCGCCAGAGAATCCCCTGACAGGATTAAGGATGGTGAGACCGGCAGCACCTCCAAGCTTTTTTAAGAAGTTTCGGCGCTGGGCAGAATGGTTAGATGTTGGATTTTGGATTTTGGATGTTAAATGTCGGATGTTAGATGTTGGATGCTGGAGTTGGGACGTCGGATCCTGGATGGTGGATGTCGGGGCCGTGGCGACGGGTGACGCTTGACGGTCGGGGCTGGTTGCTGGATGCTGGATCATTTCGGTGCGGGTTATGGACAATTATTTGGAGGCCTTGCCAGCGAAAATTAGGGAGATAAATATTCGTAATCATCCCTGAAAACCGTGATAGTCGTGTTCGAGTCTAACCAGAACACTTGAACACCCGAACACCCGCGCACATCTCTTGAAGCTACCGCAAGCCGCCAAAAAAATATTATCTCTTAAAATATCCACATCCGCACATCAACACATCAACACATCAACACATCATAACACCGGTAGATCGATCAACACCAGGCATCCCTTCCCCGGTTGGCTTTCAATGCCAAAAGTGCCCTTGAACAGGTCGACACTTGACTGGATCGTGTTGAACCCGAAGCCATGCGTCAGGGTATCTTTCATCAACCCGACGCCGTTGTCTTCAACCTCCAGGTTCAGGGCGTCGTTGTGCAGTATGACCTGTATCCGCAGGGTTGTTGCTTGCGCGTGCTTGATCACATTCTGCACCAGCTCCTGGCAAATGCGAAACACCCGGACTTCCATCTCCTCCGGAAGGCGGGCTTCCAGGCCGAGGATCTGCAGGTCGACGTCAAGCTGCCCCGAAGCATTTACCTGCGCGACGAAAGTCTGCAGGGTTGAATTCAGACCAAAACGGCTCAGGGAGACCGGCACCATGTTATGCGAAATCTGGCGAAGTTCCTGGATCGCTTCGTCCAGCAACGTGAGACTGTCATTAAAGCGCTGGGCTTTCGCCGGAACTTTTTGCAGAAATTCCTGCTGCAATCCGTTGAACCGCAACCGCACGCTGGACAGCAATGATCCCAGGCTGTCGTGGAGATCGCTTGCAATGCGCTTGCGCTCGCTATCCTGCGCATGCATCAACGCTTTCAAGTGTGCATCCTTTTGCGCCTTAATCAATGACGACAGCCTTTCTTTCTCCAACATTTCGATGCGTATTTCCTGGTTGAGCTTCACGGACTGCTCATGGATACGCGCATTTTCAATCATCACCGCGCCCTGGTTTGCGGCAATCCGCACCGCCTTTACCCGCTCCGGCACATACCAGTTGCGGGCAAAGACATTCTCCAGGTAGATTACCATCGACAGGTGCCCACTGATTGTCACGGGAAGGATGAGGAAGGACATGACACCTCGGGCCTGAAGCGCATCGACATCGCGCAATGCCCGTTCTGTTTTTAATTCGTTAACGATGACGACATCCTGCGACTTCAACGCCATCAGGATCATCGATTTTGGTATTGAAGATTGTTTCTCCCCAACATCCGGCAGCAGCGAAAGCGCGTCGTACCAGATCCGGTCTCCGCTTCCTTCCGCTAACTCTACCACTACATGTGAGGAGCCGGATATCCGAAGGAGCAACGTCATCAGCTTCTTCACCAGCGACCGCACTTCAAGATCCCCACTGAGTTCATATTGTATCGTCTCGATATCGATGGACTGTAAAAACCCCGACAACAGCGCTTCGAACTGTTGCATCAACTGTTTGCTTTTCGCGACGGCGCCCCATGCCTCAAACGAAGCGATGGCATCAGACAGAAGTTCACACGCCCGTACATCCCTGATATTCCTGGTCAGCAGAAATTTTGCCCACAGCTCGCTGGTGATCGCGCGGTGATAAATATTCGAAGAAGACGCATCGAACGATTCCTGGAACCACTGCAAAGCCTCCTCTCCTTTTCCATTAATCCTGCACCATTCCGCATTCAGCAACAGCCACGCCGGCCGGTAATTTCCGGGTGCGGTATTCTTCCATGACGCAAAGGACTGCAGCACATCCCTGATCCTGACGGCAAGACCTTCGCGCGTCTCACGCGAAAAGCTGTACCAGTTCTGTGTGACGGAGAGGAACCAGATCACCAAATTCGCCGGTAACAATGGCGATGCTTCCTGCAGCTTCCGGTTGGCATGCGCCTCTTCCGCCGAACGCGCCGCGAGATCGTAATGGCCAAACAGAAAATAGTATCGCGCCCAGACGTAATGCCGGTAAAACTTTTCCTCCTGGATCGTTAACCGACCGGCGAGTGACGACGGGTTTTGCCGTGGAATGGAAAACACGGTGGTCTCCCCCATCAGGAAACGTATCAGGCTCTTTTGGTAATGCGTGATGTAGTACGTGAGCTCCATGCCCGGATAAGACTCCTCAAAATCCCACTGCGACAGGCCCTTCAATGGAAGGCCTGAAATAAGGTGAAGGTTGAGTTGATGCGTTTTCAGGATGTAGATGCCGATCAGATCACCGGCTTTGCGCCCGGCACGCGCGGCCTCTTCCAGCAACGCACTGCTCTCTGAAAAATCCTTCATCCACGGCTGGATGTAAAATGCAAACACGCCAAATACCCGGCACCGCAACGTAATGTCGTCCATCGATTGATTGATCGTAAGTCCTTTGGTACCGAACTCATATCCTTTTTCGATGTCGCCGGAAATGATGAGCATACGCCCGTACGAGACATAACCGATCGCTTTCACGACCGACGGCTTTTCGCGGTTCGCCCGCAGGATGATCTGCAATGCTGCCCATGTCATCAGCACGTCGGATGTATGATGCAGACTCATCCCGCCCACATACAACAGCCTCAGGATGGATTCAGAATAATCCGGTTCCAATGGCTGCTGCGCGGCGCTATCGCTTCCCGGATCAGTTTCCCGTTGTGCGAGGATCGCTTTAAGGCGTTTGACTTCATCGTGCAAGGGTTGCTCATCCAGGGGCAGTTCCACACCCAGTTCGGCGAGACTCTCCTTCAATATCCATACGACCTTCTGGTACCGGGCCAGGTGATTGTTGATGGTCACCTTCAGTTCAAATACCCTGGCCCGTTTCAACGGCATGGTTATGCGCTCAATGAGGTAGTCGAGATGGATTTCGGCTAAGTCATATTCGCCCAGATAATACTCGGTGCGCGCGCGATCCATGTACACGAGCCAGACCTGTTCACTGACTTCTTCCCATGGACATTCCTTCAGTATTTCAGCACTCATCTTGAAAAAATAGCGCGCCCGGTCGTAGGCTTTATCCTGTTGCAGGAACTTCCCCGCCTTATAATTCAACTGCGCCGCAAGCTGCAACCGCCCATCCGCTTTTACACGGTCAAGCGATTGATTAAAACTGGTCGCCATCAGGATAATGTCCGTGCTGTTCAGGCGCTCCAGTCCGCGGGAATACAGGAGGTTGGCAATCGTATAGTGAAGGTCCAGTTTCCGGCCTTCGGGAAGCTGGTTGTAGATCATCTCGCCGACATTCATTTCGGAAAAACGAACTTCCTGCTCATAAGGCTCAAGCACGCCGGCGTCCACACCTTCCGCCAGCAGCATTTTCATTTTCGCAATATCGCCCTGCAGCCAATCGAGAATGATCTGCCGGTTGAACCGCCCCATACAGGCCATGATACACAACACATCGTAGGCGGCAGGAGAAAGCTTCGCCACCTGCTCCAGCAGCATGTACTGTGCATTCCGGCCTTCGTACTGCGCTTTCAGTGCGACTGCATCACAATGCCAGACACCACCCTCCTGCCAGATGAGGTCGCCGCTTCGCAAATGATCAAGCAGCGCCTGGAGATGCGAGGGATTTCCTTCGGTGAGCTTGTAACACGTGCTGGTCAACCCACGGTGACATTTCCCGTTCAGGGTCATCTCGGCGAACAGGTGCACTTCGTCGGTGTTCAACCCTTTCAGCAGCAGGTTTTCAACCCTGATTTCCTTCACTCTCAGTTCCTCAATCAGCTGGCGCAGCAAACTGGTCTTGTTCTGCGGCGCACGGCAGGCGCCGATCCACACGAGTTTCTGATTCGACAGGTTGAGCAACAGGTACTTTAAAAGGTTTATGCCGGGCACATCGATCCATTGGAGATCGTCGGTGAAAAAGAAAACGGGCCGGTTATAAAAGTCAGAGAGAAATTCGAACAGGCGCTTGAACAGCGGATAAAGCTGGTTCTCGATAGTAAGGTGGGATCGCACGGGGAGCGGCGCCACACGCCCAAAAATCAACGACAGCTCTGGAACGTAATCCACCAGCAGGAAGAAACTCTCGCCGAGGTACTCTTTCAACCGGTCAGAAAAACTGTGAAGCTCCGGTGTGCTGGATTGATTGTAAATCTTACCGAGATAATCCGAGATACAATATTTGAATCCGAAGTATGGAATGTTCTGATGCTGCTGGTGATGCCTGGCGATAAGCACGGGATGGCTGCTGTCGATTTCCTGCAGGTAGTTCTCGACCAAAAATGTTTTACCGGTACCGGTATAGCCCGAAACAAGGACACCGCAAAGTGACGGTGCATGGTTCGCTTTCATTTGCTGGACAAATCCATCAAGCTGATCGCTTACCGCCATCTTCGTTACAACGCGTTGCCGTGCCTGGTAAACATCGTGTTCAGGATCGCGCTCCATAAGATTATTGTTGAGTCATCCGGCCACCACATAACCGGGTTAAATACGTGCCCGGGTGAATTTATTTATCCCTTAATATAAACATTGCTTCATCGCGCGGGAAGAAAAAGCACCTTTCTTTGACACCGGCCATTCCACGGTTCCCGAATCACTGAAATCAGTGATTTCATCCTGTTGATTAACGGGTATTTTGCATTCCATCCTTTCATTTTTCACGCCTGATGCGACACCATTTCTCACTACATATTATCCCGATATTACTGCCGATACTTTTACTGACAGGCGGTTTTGCCGTGGCCCAGGACAAGCAACCTGACCTGGTCTGGGAGCGACGGGAAGACCTGAACATCCTGTTGCCACCCTCCATCCGGGTTTTCGAAACGAATGGTTTATTGTCGGATGGTGCCCGCGTCAGGGCAATGTATGCGACCATTGATTTGCGCGATGAAAACCTGAAGCTAAGGGCTGTGGGCAGCAATACACGGCGTGAAACGACGCTGGACACCTATCAACACCAGCGCGCCATTCTTGCCATTAATGGCGGCTATTTTGCATACAATAAATCGGAAAGTCTCATTGTGTCGGATGGAGAGCTTGTGGCGCCGGGACCGGCAAATTTTACACGCGGCGCGTTTGGCATCGTGAAGGGAAAGCCCCAGATCGTGTGGCCATATGCTATCCATTCAGACCTATTTGCTTTTAACGAACCTGTATCGGTACAAGGGGGCAAAGCACCGCTGTCCGCAAGGAACCTGACGCCATGGCACCCGTCGCAGGCGCTGGGCGGCGGGCCCGTTCTGGTGAAAGACGGAAAACTCCGGGATACCAGTCTTGAAGAAGGTTTCGGCGAAAGCCACCTGAAGCGTCATCCGCGAACGGCCATCGGATATCGCGACGACTACACGCTGGTATTGATGGTTGTGGATGGAAGACAGGAAACCAGCGCCGGCGTTACGATTCGGGAACTGGCGCAGATCATGCTGGCCACGGGGTGCCGCGGGGCGGTGAACCTGGATGGCGGTGGTTCATCGGCAATGGTCGCAGCAGATGAGGTCGTCAATGTGCCGGTCGACGTACCGAACGGCAATCGTCACAGTCTCAGGAAAAATGCCAGCGCCCTGGTGCTGACAGAAGGGATGCCGTCTTTTTCTAAACCGGTTACCATCATCGACACCGACAGCAAAAACTACAGCGAAACTGGGGTCTGGCGAAACACCAACCATGCAAATTTCCATGGTGATACCCCCTCACGGGAAGCCCAGGGTAGTGCGATGAACAAGGTGGTTTATCGTTTCCCGGTCGCAGTACCGGATAGCTTTCAACTGGCGGCATGGTGGACGGTACACGAAGCAAACACAACGGAGGCTATATATGTCCTGCATCACGGCAAAGCTGTCGACACGTTAAAGGCAGACCAGACTGCCCTGGCATACAACGGACGATGGTATGTGCTCGGTAATTATTATCTCTCGCCCGGTGACTTCCTGGAGGTGACGGGTCGGCAGGATCAGCAAAAATTGATCACGGATGCCGTACGCCTTGTACGCTTCGGAGAGATACGGGAACAGCCACCACGAGGTGATCTGCGCGTGGCGGTGGTCAGCGACCTTAACTCAGGGCTTGGAAGTGCGACGTATGAATGGCAGGTTGACAGCATCATCCGACGGATACCGCGCTGCTGGCATCCGGACCTTGTGTTATGCGGCGGCGATATGGTCGCGGGCATGGGCGTCTCCGACACGGCCGTACTCGCCAGCATGTGGACCGCGTTCGATGAGCGCATAGCCAAACCGTTAAGAAACGCCGGGATACCTTTCGCCTTTACGATCGGGAATCACGACGGATTGCGATCCTATCCCGCGGAGCGAAAAGCCATCGCCGGATACTGGACCGATCCGCGACATCAAACAGGCCTTCAGTTTGTGGATAAAACGCATTTCCCGCACTATTATTCTTTTAAATCGCATGGGGCGTTTTTTGTCTCCTGGGACGCATCAAGCTCCGATATTACCAGCGCCAATCTTACGTGGCTGGCCGGGCAGTTTGAAGCACCGGACGCAAAGACCGCAAAAGCACGTTTCGTGCTCGGCCACCTTCCGCTGTACAGCGTGGCCCAGGAACGGGATTCAAAAGGTAACGTACTTGACCACGGCGATTCC
>DASPJC010000362.1:0-7568 GCA_035628815.1 Ohtaekwangia sp.
GACGGCGTTGCTTTCAAAAGTCAAACCAGCCATCGATGCCGAGACCGTTACCCGGGTCGACCGGTCTGGTAAAAATCCCGTTTTCGTGGAAAATGTCGCGTCGCTGAATGTGCGCCTGACACTAAAGGAAATTGTAAAACGTAGTCCTATCATTCATGACCTCGTGAAACAGGGAAGCATTGCCCTTACAGGTGCGATGTACAACGTAGAGACTGGTGTTGTTGACTTTTTTTTGAACGATGAACAGATCGCTGTTGAAAAAGTCGCTGCCAAGGCGAACGCGGTGTACTAAGGAAGTCGGTTTTCCGGATACATTGCAAGTGTGTCAGGTGTTCCAGGAAACTGCCGGCGATAATGCACATGGAGCATCGTTGCAAATTTGCACAGGTGCCTCCGTGCAAGCGGTCAACGTTAAGTAAAGCGCTTATATGCCAGAGAAAAACAAAACAATTCTTGAAAAAGGAAACGCATCGATCGCGAAGGGTGACAATGAGGGATTCCTGGCATTCTGCTCGGACGACACCCGGTGGACGTTTGTCGGCGACAAGGTACTGCATGGCAAGCATGAAGTTCGTCGATGGATGACCGCAACGTATATCGAGCCGCCGAAGTTCATCGTCAAAAATCTGATAGCCGAAGGCGATTACGTCACCGCACTTGGCGACATCACGATGAAAGATGAGGCGGGCCGGGACACCCTTTACACGTACTGCGACGTCTGGCGATTTCGCGACGGCAAAATTGTTGAGTTGACGGCTTTCGTCATCAGGTCGGCGGTACAACCGGGTTATTGACCGCCGACCCCACTACTATCGTATTCTAACTTTCGAAACCTGTCCGGCTTTGCTGGCACAAATCCAGGCGAACAAAACGGCTTGTCATGATCAATGACGCTTACGTTTTTGCAGATGTGGTTTAATATAAACTTAAAATCGCCTGCCATTTCTTCACAATTATTTATTTTTTTTCTAACTTGTCTTTGTCCATCGCTCAATGACAAGCCCAATCAAACCTGTTAATGCTGTTCCCGAACAGATACTTACTTCATTGAAAGAAGGGGACAGGTTTGCGTTTGAGTATATATATAACAGGTATGCAGACCGTTTGTTTTCCTTTATTAACGGGAAGATCAGGGCGAAGGAGATTACCGAAGAGATCATCCAGGAGATATTCGTTTCACTGTGGGCCAACCGCCAGACAATGGAAATTCACACCGCGGTTGAAGCTTACCTTTTTGGCGCTGCGAAGAACCAGGTACTCTATTATATAAGAAAAGAATACGTCAGGCGCGAATACGCTGCCGAGTTTGCGCGTTTTGCCCGCGAGCAGTATGACAATTCCGTAGTTGAGCAGACCGATCTTCACGATCTCGAAAGTACAATCCAGCAAAAAGTCGCCGAGTTACCCGGCCAATGCCAGGTTGCGTTTCGCATGAGCAGGATGGAGCATACTCCCATCGCCCAGATCGCGAAAAAAATGAACATATCCACCCGCACCGTTGAAAACTACATCTCACAGGCGCTAAGGCATTTGCGGACTAACCTGGGTGAGCTCCTGGTGACACTATTGTTCGCATTTCTATAACAAGCCTCCCGCTTTGAGCTATGACCTGCCCGCCGCACGGCTTCGGGCGATTATTTAAACAACCAAAGATTTGATCACTTGGATGCTGAATTCTTGATTCTGGATGCTGGCTGATTTTTTAGCGCTTAAAGTGTTTCCCTTTGGAGACTATGCCAGTGCGCTGATGTAATAGCAGGCAGGTGCCCAGGGACAATTCCCCTCCGACAAATCCCTAAGGCCTAAAAGGATGGAGCCTGAAAAAAAATATTGACCCGACTGTGCGTACCGCATGACTTGTGCAACATGCGTAAAAGGGGCAATGCCTTCTGGTGCTTAATCTATTGGTATTAAAGTTATGAACGAATTCGAATTTGATCGGTTGATTGAATTATATCAAAAGAACCTTCTTACAGGCAGGGAGAAGAAACTTGTAGAGGATTGGCTCAATAAGCCGGGTTCGGACGAAGACACATCGTTCAGGTCGTCGGACAAGCTCGCGTTGAAGCACAAAATACTGAGCGCAATAGATCCTGTTGAAAGTCCGGTCATCACCCTTGATAGCAGTAGCGAAAAACGCGGACGTGTATCATATGGCCGGGGCTTTATTCTGAAGATCGCAGCGTCTGTTGCTCTGGTGGCCTTGTTGGCATATGTCATCACGCAGAACGAGTTTATCCCGGACGAGAAGGTGGCGATGGTTCAGGCGACCTCCTCGGGTGCAATCCATAAAGTGATTTTACCGGACGGAACACTGGTTTGGCTGAAGGGGAGCAGCACCCTCACCTATCCCTCCGCCTTTTTGCAGGAGACAAGAAATGTATCATTGCACGGGGAAGCCTTATTTGAAGTGACAAAAGATGCACAACATCCGTTCATCATTTCATGCGGTGATCTGACGACGACGGTACTCGGGACCAGTTTCAATATCAAATCCATCAATGAACAAATAGAGGTTGTCGTTCTCACCGGAAAAGTTGCCCTCACATCGCTCCGGAATAACCAGGAGGTAATTGTGCTACCGAATGAAAAAGTGATTTACGACGGTAATAAAAAAGAACTCACCGCGAAGCAGGCTGTAACGGAGGAAAAACTGGCAACCGTTAGCGGCACAAACTACCTCATGGCGTTTGAAGATTCACGGATGAGTGAAGTGATACAACGCATCGAAGAAAAATTTGAGGCTCGTATTTCCGTGAGCGACCCGAAGCTGAAGAATTGCCTGATCACTGCCGATTTCTCAGATCAGTCACTCGAGAGCACACTCAGCATGATTTCACAGGCATTGAACTTTACCTATAGCATGAACGGAAGGTCAGTAACGTTGTCCGGCAAGGGCTGCGACTGATGATCTTAACCCACCTTAAAAAACATGAACAACCCCGAAAAAATCGCATGCACCTCTTTATCCGGGAACGGGCTGGTGTATGATCATCCCCCTTAGAAATGAAGCAGGAGTGCGCTAACACTCCTGCCTGGAATGCCCGTCACTTCCCTGCAAGGAATTACGGGCAGCTTGTCTCATTCAGTCTAGGAATTCAACAAACAATCAAATTTATGCAAAATAATCTTACGATTTTGCTTGCCGGAAACCTCACGAAAACGGGCAAACACGTCTTTCGAAGATTGATCTGGAAGGTTATGAAAGTCTCTTTGATACAGCTATTTTTTGCCATCACGCTCGCCGGCGTTTCATTGGCAAATCCTACGACAGCACAGGAGGTACTTGAGAGAAAAGTGTCTTTGAGCCTGAGGGGTGTGACTTTAAAAAAAGCATTATCAGAACTGGAGAATGTTACCAAAGTCAAATTTGTGTACAGCCGCAGCCACCTGAAGCTTGACGAAAAAGTCACACTGGACGCGGATCGTGAAACATTGGGCGCGGTACTGAACGAACTGCTCGTTCCCCGCCAGATCAATTTCAGCGTGCAGGAGAAAAACGATTACATTGTTCTTACACACGGCGGTGGCGAAGATGGCGGGACGACAGGCGAGCCTGAAGCAACCACGGCGATCCCGGATGACGCTGTCCGTGTTACCGGAAAAGTCACCGACTCACAGGGTGTTCCGCTCCCGGGTGTGAACATCCTGGTGAAAGGTTTGACGAGTGGTACGACGACCGATTCAGATGGAAATTTTTCGCTGGAGGTACCGGACGGCGACGTTACGCTGGTTTTTTCTTTTATCGGATATGCGACACAGGAAGTAGCGCTCAATGGACAAACCACCCTGAATGTAAGTCTTGCTGATGATATTCAGTCGCTGGGCGAAGTTGTTGTTGTGGGCTACGGCACACAGGAGAAGCGAGAGGTTACATCGGCCATTGCGCAGGTTTCCGGACGGGAGCTTTTAAAAAGCCCCGCCATTTCGGTATCCAACGCACTGGCTGGGCGTGTTCCAGGCCTCATTGTGAGCCAGGGAAACGCAGAACCCGGGCGTGACGACGCGAACATCTATGTTCGTGGTGTGGGTACGACCGGAAACAGGGCCGCCCTCATTGTTGTTGATGGTGTGGCCAATCGCGATAACATCTCCCGCATTGATCCCAACGATATCGAATCCGTCACGGTGTTGAAAGATGCTTCTGCAGCTATCTATGGTGCGCAGGCCGCCAACGGTGTAATCCTCATTACCACCAAACGGGGTAAGGCTGGCAAACCGACCATAAATTACTCGTTCAACCAGGGCTTTGTGAGCCCGACGCGTGAGCTTAAACTCGCCGACGCGGCACTGTTCGCAAGAAGCTCCAACGTATGGAGTCAGCAGCAGGGGCAGCCAGACATTTTTTCGCCAGAGCAGATCGCCGACTATGAAAGTGGTGCTGAACCCAGTACGAACTGGATCGATGAAGTTTACAAGTCATACTCCCGTCAGAACCGTCACAACATTTCATTAAACGGCGGATCTGAAGCTGTCGGATACTTTGTGTCCGCCGGTACGGCCTATCAGAACGGACTCATCACCGGCGATGATAAAACGGGATACAGGCAGTACAATATCCGCTCGAACATTGACGCCAACATCACCAAGCGGTTAAAGGTAGGTTTGAGTCTCGCCGGCCGTCACGAGGACCGGAACTGGCTGCAGTATGACGACAACACCATCTACTCCAATACGGTACGGGCGCTTCCCACCATTCCCGCAACGGTCCAGGGATACCCGGCCGAAGGCAGGCAGGGATTCAACCCACTGGCTATTGCCAAAGGTCCCGGCTATTTAAACCTGAAGCGCAACGTATTCAACGGAACGCTTTCGGGGGAATATCAGATCCCTGGCGTCGAAGGCCTGTCGATCGATGGTTTTGCGGCCGTTGATATCGTGCAGGATTTTCAAAAGCATTTCTCGCAGCAATACACCTTCTATCGCGAAGATACCAACGGTGAACTGGAAGCCGTACTGGGCGGTCCATCGCCTGTGAACACCTTCCTCCGACAGGATTATTTTGGCTCACAGTCCGTAACCCTGAACAGCAAGATAAAGTATGAAAGGACTTTTGACGAGCACGCGGTGAGCGCCTTCGTGGGCGTTGAAAAGAATGAATTCAGAACGGACAACTTCTACGCCCGCAGCGGCAATTACAAATCAAGCCAGATCGACCAGCTTTTTGCCGGCGATCCGAACAACGATGTGATTGACGGACGCGCATTGGAAAGTGCACGGCTCAGCTATTTCGGTCGCGTTAATTATACCTACAGCGGCAAATACATGGTGCAATTCCATTTTCGCAATGATGGCTCTGCAAACTTTCCGTCGGATACGAGATTTGGTTTCTTCCCGGGCGTTTCGGCGGGCTGGATCGCTTCCCGGGAATCGTTTCTCGCAGGCAATAATATTATCAGCTACCTGAAGCTGCGCGCGTCATGGGGTAAGGTTGGGAACGACCAGTTTCCGGCCAGCACCGGTGCATTCAATTACTACTTTCAATACCTTGACAAATTCCGGTATCCCTCGAGTCCCTCCCGTTCGGGATACGTGTTTGACGGCGTTGATGTCAGCGTGTTAAATACGGATGTGGCGGCAAATCCCAGGATTACCTGGGAAACGAAGACCACCCTCGACTTTGGTATAGACGGAGGGTTGTTTGATGACAAGATCATTTTTGAATTCGATGTTTTCTTTGAAAACAGGAAAAACGTTCTGGGACCCCGCAATTCTACCGTTCCGAACTACACCGGCATCATTCTGCCGTTGGAAAACCTGCTTGAAATCCAGAACAGGGGTGTCGATGGCCAGGTCACTTACAAGAACACCATTGGACAGATCGCTTTCAGCATCGGCGCGAACCTGACCGTTGCCAAGAACAAAGTTTTGTTCGCGGACGAGACCAACCTTTACCCTACCAAGGAGCTGCACGACAGGCTGTCGCAGGAAGGTCATACCGTCGGTGCGCGTTTACTGTACGACTACATCGGTGTTTACCGGACGCAGGAAGATCTCGACACCTACCCGACTTTTGCGAGTACGACAGCGCAGCTGGGCGACCCCATCTTCAGGGACCTGAATGGTGATAATGTCATTGACAGTCAGAACGACCGGATGCGCGTGAATAATACCGGTAACCAGGCGGGTGTACCACAGGTGCAGTATGGTATCCCGATTTCAGTGCAGTTCAAATCTTTCGACTTTTCAGCGCTCTTCCAGGGCCAGGCCCGTTCCCGGAAACTGCTCCGGTACACTTTCAACAGTGGTACGAATGGATTTGCCTACTTCCTTGAGAATGCCTGGTCCGAAAGCAACCCGGATGCCGAACTTCCCGCCTACAACCGGGGCAATACCGAGGCACAGCTCAGTACGTTGTGGCTTCGCGACAATGCATTTGTCCGGCTGAAGAATATCGAGATCGGTTATACGTTGCCTAAGAATCTTGTATCAAGAGTGGGTATTCAAAACCTGAGATTTTACGTCAGTGGCTACAACATCCTGACGTTCGATAAAATGAAGAAACACGGGTTACCCGATCCCGAAAGTCTTGACATAGAGGGATGGCAATTCCCCCATACCAAGAGCGTAAACTTTGGTTTGAACCTGACACTTTAATAACGCTTGTCTATGAAAACTAATATCAAAATATATATTACAATAGCGCTGGTTGCAGTGGCGGGCTTGTGGTCATGCTCCGACGACTTCCTGGAGAAGAAACCGCTCGACAGCTTTAGTGAGGTAGATGTTTTTGCCGATGCGGCACTGCTTACCGATTTTGTGAATGGCACATATCGCGGCGTACGTCATCCTTTCGATGATAGCGAAAACTCGTTAACGGACGGGCTGACAGACAATGCCTTCAATCAACATGGAAGTGCCGATGCCATCATCAAAGTCTACACCCGTGGCGAGGTCAACCCGGACAATGGAGAAGGTGTGACCCGGCAACTCTGGAATTCAACTTATGAATACATTAAAAGAACGAACCTGTTCTTTGAGAAGATCGAAGATTCGCCGATTGAAGCTGTTGACCGGACCAGATTGGAAGGCCAGATGCATTTCCTGCGGGCTTTTTATTATTTCGAACTGTTCCGCTGGTATGGTAACGTTCCGCTGATCACCCGGACATTCACCCTGGGTGAAGGGTCTTTCGATGTCGAAACCACTCCGGCACAGGAAATCGGCGCGTTTATCGTGTCGGAATGCGACATTGCTATTTCGCAGCTTGCTTCTTCGGCGGACCCGGGTTATCAGCTGGGCCGGGCCTCGCAGGAAGCGGCCATGGCATTGAAAGCGCGTACACTGCTTTACCTGGCCAGTCCGTTGTTCAATCCCGGCAACGATCAGGATAAATGGATTGCCGCAAGAGATGCGAACAAGGCCGTCATGGAACTGCCGCAATACAACCTGGTCGATAATGCCAGCCAGTATGGTGACATGTTCCGCGGTGAGAACTCGGATGAGGTGATCTGGGCGCGGTACTTTACCGCTGTCAATGACCAGGGATGGGGTATCAACGTCTGGTTGTTCCCCAACAGTGAAGGCGGGTGGTCCAACACGACACCCACGCAGGACCTGGTCGATTC
>DASPJC010000363.1:0-4481 GCA_035628815.1 Ohtaekwangia sp.
TGTTTTGCCGGAAGGTTATAACCGCCAGATTGTATTGATATTCAAGGAGGCGATGACGAACACGCTTAAACACAGCCATTGCAAAACGACGTGGTTCGGGGCGGAGGTAATGGACGACGATGTGGTGATTTTTTTCGAGGACGATGGTAAAGGTTTACAGACCGGGGAGGGGCAAGGACTGAGAAATATGCAAAGGCGTGCGGCGATGATTAACGCAGTGGTGAGTGTAGTGTCCGGTAATTACGGTGGTGTAAAGGTTCAGGTGAGAATTAAAATGAAACGCTATGCTGAAAACGGGTAAACAAAACATTGACAGCTTACTGAAGCGGTTAGTAGTCATCGAGGATAATGCGGACCTTCGTAACGTATACCGGCTCATTTTGAAAAGCGTGTCGGAGTATCGCGTCGTGAACGAGTATGCGGAGGCCGAGTCGGCAATTAAAATGCTCAAACATGATGCACCGGATCTGATTCTGATGGACCTGAACCTGCCCGGCATGAGCGGCACGACGGCCACGATGCGGATAAAAAAAATGCATCCCGAAGTTAAAATTCTGGTCGTCACTGTTCACGATGATGCGCAACACGTTTTTGAAGCGTTGTGCGCCGGAGCTATTGGTTACATCACCAAGGATGCCGGGCATTATGAATTACTAAACGCAGTCAGCCAGGTGTTGGCCGGCGGCGCGCCGATGAGCGCAAAAATCGCGAACCTGGTTATCAAGTCATTCCATACCAATCCACATACGCCATTGACGGAGCGCGAAACAGCCGTGCTTCGACAGCTCGCGCAAGGGAAGACCTACGAGTATATCGGGCGTTTTTTAAACATGAGCAAGGATACCGTGAAAACCCATATCCGCCACATTTACGAAAAACTTCAGGTTGATAATAAGTCCGACGCGGTCATCAAGGCGCGCAACGATAATCTGGTCTGATAGCCAATACCCGGATCCGGTAATACTTTTTTTTTGTTGGGCTATGCGTCCTTTTCGTGATATCCCTTATCTGGTGGTATCAATTCCACCGGGTTATTCTTCTCCCGTCAGCAATAATCCGTTATTTCTTCCCATTCGCCTGTTCCCACGCCGCAGCCATCGCCCCTTAAAGGCGATTTTTTTATTAGCCCGTCTCTCCACTTTTGGCATTGTGATCATAACTCATTTAACCCTTAATCTATGAAGCAAATTCTACTGTCAGTCTTTCTGGGTATTTCACTGGCATGCCCGGTCCTTGCCCAGGATCGAACGATCTCCGGTAGCGTTACGTCCGCCGAGGATGGCGCGCCGCTACCCGGGGTCAATGTTGTTGTGAAGGGAACTACTACCGGCACGGTTACCGATGCCAACGGTAGCTATACACTTCAGGTTCCGACCGCCGGCACTACGTTGATCTTTTCTTTCATCGGCTTTGTAACGCAGGAGATTGAGATCGGTGCGCGCGGATCGATCGCTGTAAAGTTGGCACCTGATATCAAGGAGCTTTCGGAGATCGTGGTGACCGCCATTGGCGTGGAGCGTTCTGAGAAATCCATCGGCTATGCGGCCACGCAGGTTAATAGCAAGGAACTTACGCAAGGAAGGGCGGTTAACCCGATGGCCTCCCTGCAAGGCAAGGTAGCGGGTGTGAACATTTCCACGGCGTCCGGTGCGCCAGGCGCATCTACGAAAGTGATTATCCGCGGATACTCTTCGATTGAAGGAAATAACAATCCGCTGTATGTCGTCGATGGTGTACCCATCAACAATGCGGCTAACAGCAACCTGCATGATGCGACCAATGTAGACATCAACAGGACCCAGGACTACGGCAACCGCGCGAATGATATTAATCCGGATGATATCGAGTCGATCACCATACTGAAAGGCGCATCGGCAACGGCGCTGTACGGCTCACGTGCCGCTAACGGTGTCATCATGATCACTACCAAGAAAGGAAATGCTGATGCACTTCGGGTGGATGTCACCAGTTCCGTCACTTTCAGTCAGCCGCTGCGGCTCCCCCAGTTTCAAAATACTTTTGGACAAGGGTGGAGTGGTATTTTTGCGTCGGAGGAGAACGGCAGCTGGGGACCCCGGATGGATGGCGAGATGAGATTCTGGGGAAATACGGTTGATAATGCAAGGCTGATCAAACCGTTTTCACCCGTCAAAGACAACCTCCGCGATTTTTATGAAACAGGAACATCGTATATCAATTCCATTGGTATCAGCGGTGGTAATGATAAGGGCACGTATTATATATCTTACGGAAACGTGCAGGAGGATGGTGTCATTCCCTCAGGTGCAGATGCTTATGAACGCAACACCCTGTCCGTTCGTGGCAGCACCCGTGGCAGCAAGCTTTCGACATCCTCCGGTATCAACTACGTTAACAAAAAGGCGAATATTGTAACCACGGGGCAGGGGTCCGATGCCGCTACTGTGTTCCAGGAGATTATCCAGATCCCGCGGGATATCAGCATCGTGGATCTTAAAGACATCAACTACAAATTCAATAACCTCGACAATTATTTCACGAAGTACGCGCAGAATCCATATTACCCGGTACTGAAGAACGGTAATGATTACAACGAGGACCGCGTGTACGGTAATTTTTCGGTCTCCTACGCTTTCAATGACTGGCTCAACGCAACGCTAAGGGTAGGCGGTGATGTATCGAATGCCCAGGTCAAAGACTGGATTGCCATTGCGCGCACATCGCCCACCAGTCCGAATTTCGATGTAACGCAGACTGCCGGACGCGTGGACGAACGCAGCCGCTTTGCCAGCGAGCTGAATGGCGACTTCCTGGTTACCGCGGGTCATTCGTTTGGTGAATCCATCAAGGTTAATTCCCTGGTTGGCGTCAATATCAACGACCGGAAGACAAACAACTTTCATGCTTATGTTACCGAGCTGGGCATTGACGACTTTTATAATCTGTCCAACAGCCCGAATCCGCCCGCGTCGACCCGCGTTGCTTCTCACCGAAGACTGCTGGGTGTTTACGGTCAGATCGAAACTTCTTATAATGACTATCTTTTTTTAAACGTGCAGGCGCGCAATGACTGGTCTTCTACACTACCTCCGGGCGGCAACTCGTTTTTTTATCCCGGCGCGAACCTCAGCTTTGTATTTACGGAGGCAATGGATCTGTCCGGGCCGCTGTCTTTTGGAAAGCTCCGCGCCAGTATCGGCCAGACCGGTAATGACGCCGATCCGTATGATGTCTATTCAATTGCTACACCAGGCAGCGTGAGTTTGCCGCACGGCGATATTATTTTCCCCCTGTCAGGTGTAAATGCGTACGAGGTGTACAACGAGCTGGGTAATCTTAATCTCCAGCCGGAGATCACCACGGAGTATGAGTTCGGTGCCGATCTTCGTTTCTTCAACAGCCGGTTGAACATCGATGCCACGTATTACAATGGCCTGACACGCGGACAGATCCTGAAAGTAGACATTCCATTCACATCCGGTTACTCGCGTCGCATTTCAAACATTGGTAAAGTCAGAAACTCGGGAATCGAATTATTGATCAGCGGAGTACCTGTTCGTACTGAAAATTTTTCATGGGAAATGTCTGCGAACTATACGAAGAATGTCAGCAGGGTCGAGGAACTTATGGATGGCCTGGATAAGGTAACGCTCAATGAGATCTACGATTTGAACTATGTCGCAAAGGTGGGCAAGCCACTGGGCATGATCCAGGGTTATGATGTGGAACGCGATCCCCAGGGTAGAGTTGTCGTTAATGCGGCAGATGGGTTCCCTAAAATTCTCCCTGATAAGGTAGATTTCGGCTCCACGGTGCCCGACTTCACGCTGGGTTTCTCAAATACATTCACCTATAAAGGTGTCGGCTTGTCATTCTTGTTTGATTACCGGCACGGTGCCTGGATGTACTCCTATACACGCCATCTGAATTTCTTTGTGGGGAATGCAACGCAGACGCTATACAATGACCGGCAGCCTTTCGTGATTCCCAATTCCGTGATCAATGTCGGCAATGACGACCAGGGTGATCCGGTCTATGTCGAAAATTCGACACCCATCGATATGGAGAATGTCAACTCATATTGGTATCACTCGCAGAATCCCTCGCGGGGCCGGGACTTCCTGGTTGAAAAAACTTTTTTGAAGCTGCGGGAAGTCGTTATCGGTTACGATATCCCTAAACATATCCTGAGCAAAACGCCGATCTCCGCATTGAACGTCAGCGTGGTCGGAAGAAACCTTTGGTTGTGGACGCCGAAGGACAACAACCAGGTCGATCCTGAGGCATCCAACTTCGGAAACGACCTGATGAGTGAACTGGGTGAATTTGCCGTGGGACCGACCGTCCGCAGCATGGGTTTCAGTATAAAGGCCACATTTTAAACATTTAAAGAACAGTTTCTATGAAAAACATTTTTATAAAAACGATGATCATTGTTCTGCTGACGAGTGCCAGTGCGTGCGACCAGTCACTGGAGGAGATCAATATCGATCCGAATTATC
>DASPJC010000364.1:0-3468 GCA_035628815.1 Ohtaekwangia sp.
GCGTAGGTTTTCGCTGAACGGTTTCAAGGTATACACCGGAAAATGACAGGATAACAAATGCGATGTTGAAGACCAGGTGCTCCTGCCACCCCAGTTTTTCCAGTACACCGCCACATGAGCACGGAATGTGACTGCTGAAATTGAGAATGGCAACAATGTAAGCCGTGAACATGACCATGAGGGTAAATGCAGCATAAAAACCAATCAGCCGGAGGCGCCCCGAAGCAAGCATGACCGGTATGATCAGCTCAAAACCGAGGACCAGCCAGGCAATGTAGGGGCCAAGTCCAATCAAAAGCGGGGACTGCCCGATCTGGATGACGAATTTCTCATAGTCCTTGAGTTTGTTTATCGCCGCATAGATAAAGAGCAGTACAATCAGGAATGAGATGATCTCGAGGAGGGTCCTTCTTTTCATCGCCGTAACGGGTTAGTGATACGAATGTAGATCGCGGAAGAAAATAAATTGATTATCGGTTTTTCTGACTTCAGGGAACCGATGTTCATGTTTTGGTTGAACATTTGTTAATGCCGCCCGATTTCCCGCTTTGCCCGGCTTAATGACTGCGGGGTCATACCCAGATAGGAAGCGATGTATTCTGCGGACACGCGCTGTTCGATATGCGGAAAAGCGTGGATAAGCTTTTGATATCGCTGCACGGCGTTCAGGTGTTGCAGGTCATGGATCCGGTCTTGCGCGACGGCGTAATACTGGTTCATGATGATCCGGAAAATGATATTGGTTTCTTCGTGGGCGGTGAGGCGGTTCATGACGGAGTCGTGCGTGATGCACCATAGCTCGCTCTGCTGCATGAGCTGCACATATTGGAATGCCGGCGTTCGTTCGAAAAAACTTTTTGCGAGGAGGATAATCTGCCCGTCACGCCAGAAATGGTGCACTTCTTTCCTGCCCTGGATAAAGCTGTATGACATAGCAAAGCCTTTGTCTATAAAGTACACGTAATCAGCAACCTTCGGCGCTTCCTGCAGGATATGGTTTTTCGGCAAGGAAAGCGGGATTACTGTCTTTTCAAGTATCTTTTTGAAATCGTCGGTCAGCGGATACAAGTCTGACAAAACCTTAAATAGTCGCTCAACGCTCATAGGGTCATGGGTTTTCCTGGCGCTATTACAGCCCGGTTAAGCATATACTCTGAGGGGCCGCATTTTACCTATGGACACCTGTAAAACTTTTTTCCGTACAGCAAAGCACCGGAATCTTATGACGGATGACGTTTGATTTGCTGAACTGGCCTGATCACTTTCGGAAAATCCTGACCGCAATTGAACACATGCTCGATCTGGCAAATGTTAAAACGCGTTGATCGCTCACGTTTTAAATCTGGCACAGTTATTATTCCTTCTTTTAGAAAATATTATTCTGGGCGATGAAGAAGTATTATTTAGGTGAGTTTGAGGAACTCGTACTGCTAACGATTGCCATCCTTCATAAGGAGGCGTATGGCGTAGCGATCAAAGAAGAAATTGAATCAAGGCTGGATCGCGACGTAAGCATGGGTGCGCTTCATGCAGCACTGGTCCGGCTAGAAGACAAGGGCTATATAAAATCGTTTAACGGTGAAACCACACAGGAACGTGCCGGACGTCCCAGGAGATATTTCCAGATCACGGCCCTCGGCAAAAAGGCAATGGAGCACGCAAGGCAAACAAGAGAGGAGCTTTGGAAGGCAATACCCAAGGTGTCATTGGATCTCAAAATTATCATCACCTGAAGCATGGAAGAACCTAAGCCTTATCCGCCGCGATTTTTTCTTGGTTTTTTCCGGTGGTACTGCCATCCCCGCCTGGCGAGCCATATTGAAGGAGACCTGATAGAAGTACACCGGAAACGCTTACTTGAAAAGGGGAAACGACATGCAGACTTCCGATTTGTCATCGATGTGCTGCTGCTCTTCCGGCCCGGTATCATCCGGTCGCTGGAAGGAAATCGAAATTTAAACAACTATGGTATGCTTAAAAGCTATTTTAAGATCGGATGGAGAAACCTCGTGAGGAATAAGGGCTATTCTTTCATCAACATTGGTGGCCTGGCGATGGGTATGGCGGTAGCCATTTTTATAGGTTTATGGATTTATGATGAACTGGAATTCAATAAATATCATAAAAACTATCACAGCATTGCGCGCGTCATGAGAAACCTCAATGTGAATGGGGAAATTGTATCGACCACGATCTTGCCGAATGCTCTCGGGGATGAGTTAAGGGCCCAATACGGTAATCTTTTCAAACACGTCGTGATGGGCGCGCTGCCTGGCGGCCATATCCTTTCAGCCGGCGAAAAAAAATTGTCGATGCGTGGCGAGTTCATCGAGCCCGCGGGCCCCGAGATGTTCACATTGAAAATGCTACAGGGTTCCAGGTCCGGGTTGAAAGATCCGCATTCGATTTTGCTTTCGCAATCTGCGGCCAGAGCGCTTTTTGGAAACGATGACCCGCTGGGCAAGCTTCTGAAGATCAACAATAGCGACCGGATGGATGTGAAGGTTACCGGCGTCTATGAAGACCTGCCCTACAATACCGATTTCCATGAGGTGAAATTTTATGCGCCGTTCGACCTGGCATTTTCTGCCCATCAGTGGATGCAGGACGTAAGCTTCACGAACGACTTTCTTACCGTCTACGTGGAGATCAATCATCACACCAGCTTTGAATCTGCTGCAGAAGCGATCAGGGATGCGATCCTGGATAACGTTCGACAGGACAAAGGCTACGTCGCCGTCAATCCACAGCTCGCCTTGCATCCCATGAAGGATTGGCACCTGCGATCTGAATGGAAGAATGGAGTCGTTGTCGGCGGCGCTATCCAGATCGTGTGGCTTTTCGGTTTCGTCGGCGGATTTGTGTTGCTGCTGGCATGCATCAATTTCATGAATTTGAGTACCGCCCGTTCTGAAAAAAGGGCCAGGGAAGTCGGCATCCGAAAAGCTGTCGGATCAGTGCGCCGACAATTGATGACGCAATTTTTCAGCGAGTCGTTTATTGTGGTCGGTCTTGCTTTTGTAGCCGCACTCATCGCCGTGTCCAGCGCATTAAACTGGTTCAATGATCTGGCGGGGAAACAGATGGAAATACCATGGGCGAACATTTACTTTTGGTTGGGCAGTTTCGTTTTCATTTTGTTCACTGGCTTGCTGGCGGGTAGTTACCCTGCTATTTATTTGTCTTCGTTTGATGCCATAAAAGTGTTGAAGGGATCGATACGCGTTGGGAGGCTTGCATCGCTTCCCAGGAAGGTGCTTGTTGTTACACAGTTCACGGTGTCAGTAACGTTGATCATTGGAACTATCATTGTTTATCAACAGATCCAGTTTGCGAAAAACCGCCCTGTGGGATATAGTCCGGATGGGCTGCTCACCACATACATGACAACGCCGGAGTTCTATGGCAAGCACCAAGTGCTCCTCACAGCATTGAAAAATACCGGCGCCGTGCTGGAAATGGCCGAGT
>DASPJC010000365.1:0-2692 GCA_035628815.1 Ohtaekwangia sp.
CGGCAATTACTTCCTTGTTGTAGCAGGTCTCGCACCCGACTACATTTTCGCCGTACGTTTTGCCGCTCACCGTCATCACATCCAGGTGCAGTTCGGATTTCAGCTGATTAATGATCACGGGCAGACCGCCTGCGTAGTAGAAATCCTCCATCAGGAATTTGCCTGAAGGCATCAGGTTGAGCAGCAAGGGGATCTTGCTTCCGATCTGATCAAAGTCTTCGAGTTTCAGATCGACGCCGATTCTTCCGGCTATCGCGGTAAGGTGTATGATGAAGTTGGATGACCCACCCACCGCAGCATTTACTTTTATAGCGTTTTCAAAAGCCTTGCGCGTCAGTATTTTTGACATCCGGAGATCTTCCCGCACCATTTCGACAATGCGTCTTCCGGAAAGCTGCGCGAGCACCTTTTTCCTGGAATCGACCGCGGGAATTGCTGCGGCACCGGATAAACACATCCCGAGTGATTCAACCATGCATGCCATCGTGGAGGCCGTTCCCATGGTCATGCAATGGCCGGGACTTCGCGACATGCAGCTCTCGGCAAAGGTGTAGTCTTTATAGGTGATCTTCTCTGTTTTCAGTTCATCCGTGAACTTCCACACATGGGTTCCTGAACCAATGTCCTGGCCCTGGTATTTGCCATTGAGCATAGGGCCGCCGGGGACCACAATGGTTGGCAGATCAACACTGGCTGCACCCATCATGGTGGAAGGTGTCGTTTTGTCGCAACCGGTCAGGAGGACCACACCGTCGAGCGGATTGCCGCGTATCGATTCCTCGGCATCCATGCTCGCCAGATTGCGAAATAACATCGCGGTCGGTTTGAGTAACGTTTCGCCAAGGGACATAATCGGAAACTCCAGTGGGAACCCCCCGGCTTCATAAACGCCGCGCTTGACCGATTCCGCGAGATCTCTTAAGTGCGCATTGCAAGGTGTGAGTTCAGACCAGGTATTGCATATCCCGATGACGGGTCGTCCATCAAACAGGTCTTCCGGAAACCCCTGATTCTTCATCCAGCTTCTGTAGATGAAACCCATTTTGTCTTTTTTTCCGAACCATTCTGAACTTCGATAGGTAGCCATGACAATTTGTATTTTATTTTTTCAACTTATTGCGGTGATAATTATGCAACACGGTTTGACAAGGTGCCGATTCCCGCAATAGCGATCCTCACTTCGTCTCCGATGCTGAGTGTAAAAGTGTCCGGGGGCACGATGCCTGTACCGGTCATCAAATAGGTGCCGTGCGGGAATGACGTCTCGCGAAACAAATATGAAGCGAGCTCGGTGTGAGTCCGTTTCATCCGGTTGATCGAGATCTCTCCCGAAAACACGGCCTTGCCATTGCGCAGGATGTCGATCTTAATCGCTGTATCGGGGTCAATGGGTGATGGTGGCACAAAAAGACAGGGGCCCAGCGCAGCTGAGCCATCGTATGATTTTGCCTGCGGCAGGTAGAGCGGATTTTCACCTTCGATGTCGCGCGATGACATATCGTTACCGATGGTATAGCCTTCTATCGTTCCGGCAGAACATATGAAGAGCGTGAGTTCCGGTTCCGGCACATTCCATTTTGAATCTTTTCGTATCCGTACGTCGTGACCATGTCCCACCGTCCGATGAGCGGTGGCTTTAAAGAACAACTCCGGCCGTTCCGCTTCATATACGCGTGCGTAGAAGTCGCCGCCACCGGCATCTTTTGACTCTTCCATGCGCGCTTCACGGCTCCTGAGGTAGGTCACGCCCGATGCCCACACTTCCTGGTTGGCGATCGGCGCATGCACGCCAGCGGTAAGTATGCCTGCTAACGAAGGGTCAGGTTGCACGCCTTTCAGATCGTTTTCTATTTGCTGAAAAAGTTTCTGGCGGTTGATGAACTTGTCCCAGTCCGTTTCTTTCATCTGGAAGAGATCGTCCTGTCGTTGTACGACAATGCCTTTGTCTGTCTTGTAAATTTTCATGTTTGCTGATCGTGTACATGCCTAAGCATGCTGTTATAGTACTTTTACAATGGTGCTTAATCCTGTTGATTCCTGTGTGTTGGTTTTAACTGTTGGCTGTCCTCCGCCGACAAAAATTTTGAAATTTCCGGGCGAGGTCACTTTTTTATTTTCGTCATCCCACACCGCGAAGGCATCGGGCGAAAGTATAAAATCCACCGTTTTAATCTCACCCGCGCTTACCTGAATTCGCTTAAAGTTTTTCAGTGCATGGATCTCACGTGTACCCGCGCTGTTGAGATTGGACACATATAACTGAACAACTTCATCACCACTAACGTTGCCTGTGTTTTTGATTTGTACCGATACCCTGACCGAATCCCCGCTTTTTGATTGGGGTTTTACTTCCAGGTTACTGTAGGCAAATGTTGTATAGCTCAAACCATAGCCGAAGGGATATAACGGCTTGCCTTTATAATACCGGTACGTTTGATTGCTAATGCTATAATCATCAAAAGGCGGAAGATCTTTAACGGAGGAATAGAAAGTTACCGGCAGCTTTCCACCCGGGTTATAATCGCCGAAAAGGACATCGGCGATGGCTTGTCCCGCGGCCTGACCAGGATACCACGCCTCGACAATGGCTGGAATATTTTCATTCTCCCAGTTGATCGCCAGCGCGCTGCCGTTTAACAAAACGAGGACGACCGGCTTGCCGAGCGCCTGAATATCGCGGATCAGGGATTGT
>DASPJC010000366.1:0-2514 GCA_035628815.1 Ohtaekwangia sp.
TCAATGAATACGCAGCCCGTATTATTCCCGCGTCGTCCAACAGCAAGCTCGTTGTATTATCCGGTCCTGAAAAATCAGATTTCAAACTGCCGACGGGGCCTGAACTGCTTGCCCTGGTCGATCAGGCTGCCCGGGCAGAAATAAAGCCCTACGAAGAAAAAGCGGTTGCCACATCCCTGATGGAAAAAATGCCGGCCGCCGGGAAAATAACCGCGGAAAAGCCGAACCCTGTTCTCGGTACTACCGAACTTACCCTGAGCAACGGCGTAAAGGTCATCCTGAAATCCACCGATTTTAAAAACGACCAGGTGGTGATGAATGCTTCCCGTTTCGGCGGGCAGTACCTGTTTGACGCGAAGGACAGGTTCAATGCCGAATTCGCGGCCACCATTGCTACCCAAATGGGTGTTGCTGACTTTTCTCCCAACGATCTCCGGAAAGCCCTGGCGGGGAAAAATGTCTCAGTCACACCGCGCATGGGATCCATCTCTGAAGCGGTGAACGGCCAATGCAGCGCCGCGGATATTGAGACCATGCTGCAGTTGACGCATCTGTACTTTACACAACCACGAAAAGATGATGAATTATTTACATCGTTCATTTCCAAACAGCAGGCCTTATACCAGAACATGATGTCTGACCCGCAGTTTACTTTTCAAGATTCGGTTTTCGCTTTACTGTATAACAATCACCCCTGGGCGCCCCGCCTGCCGAAAGCGGAAAGTTTTGCGCAGATCGATCAGGCGCGCGCATTTGAAATTTACAGGGAGCGATTCTCCAGCGCCGACGGGTTCACCTTCGTCATTGTCGGCGCCTTCGATCCTGCCGTAGTCAAACCGATGTTGGCGACATACCTGGGAAGCCTTCCGGTGGCCGGGAAAAATGTCGGGTTCAAAGACGCCGGTGTACGGCCTGTGAAAGGCGTTGTAAAGAAAGAGGTACGGAAAGGCACAGAGCCCAAAAGCTTCATCCGTGTCTTCTGGAACGGCGAAGCACCCTATGCTGACAAGGAGCAACTGAAACTGCAGGCACTCACGGAAATTCTTAACATCAAGATCATTGAATCGTTGCGGGAGGACCTGGGCGGCATCTACGGCGGTGGTATGTTCGGGACGCTGAACAAGTATCCTTACAATAACTACACGGTGGGAATGTCGCTTCCCTGCGGTCCTGAAAATGTGGATAAACTACTTGCCGCTGCCCTTGCGGAGATTGATAAAATAAAATCCTCAGGCCCTTCTGCAGATGATTTGAATAAAGTGAAGGAGACATGGAGGCAACAGCATGCGATTAACCTCAAAGACAATGTGTTCTGGGCGCGACAACTCATCCAGAGTGTCGAAATGAAATCCGATCCTGCCGGCGTCCTGGAATTTGAAAAACGCGCTGCTTCGCTTACGACCAATGACATTAAGGATGCCGCAAACCGGTACCTTGACATGAAGAATTATGTGCAGGTTGTATTGAATCCTGAGCAGTAGGCGACAGCACTTTTTTTTTGAACAGCCCACGGTTGAATCCGTGGGCTGTTTTTATTTCAATAGCTAGGGTGTATTCACTTCATGGAACGACTCACCCGTGTTGTCTGTCCAGCTCATGGGATAACTTTTGTCGACAAAGGATAACGCCTGATCGGTGAGGTGCAGTGGGTGGAAGGTGTCGATCATCACCGCCAGCTCGTGCGTTTCTTTGGCGCCAATGCTTTTTTCTACGGTGCCGGGATGAGGCCCGTGCGGCAATCCTCCGGGATGGAGTGTGAATGATCCGCGTTCTATTCCCCTTCTACTCATGAAATTTCCCTCGGCATAATACAGCACTTCATCCGAATCGATGTTGCTGTGATTGTACGGTGCGGGAATTGCCTGGGGATGATAATCGAAGAGTCGTGGCACAAATGAACAGATCACAAAATTCCGTCCCTGGAAAGTCTGATGAACGGGCGGTGGCTGATGAATCCGGCCCGTGACGGGTTCAAAATCGTGAATCGAAAAAGCGTAGGGCCACAGAAATCCATCCCAGCCGACCAGGTCAAGCGGACTGTAGTCATACACGTACTGATGCAGGAACCCCTGCTTTTTGATCTTCATGAGAAACTCGCCCTTGGTGCGATCGGTGATAAGTTCCGCCGGAGGCCGGATGTCCCTTTCGCAGTAAGGAGAATGTTCGAGTAATTGTCCCAGCTGGTTGCGATATCGCTTCACTGTTTCAACAGGTGACGCAGATTCGATGATCAGTAATCGCAGCGGTCCTTCCTCGAATTCAAGTTTATATATGACCGTTCTCGGGATGACCACGTAATCTCCCTGGCGGATCTCGAGTTTTCCAAAAGGCGAAATGAGTGTGCCTTTGCCATCGTGCACAAAAATAACTTCGTCACCCTCTGCGTTTTTATAGAAGCAGTCCATTTTCCGTTGCTGCGGGGAGCAAATGGAAATAGAACAATCGGAATTCATGAACAGCACTTTACGAGCTTCCAGGAAATCATTCCCGGTATGGGTGACGTCGGAGGTATTC
>DASPJC010000367.1:0-2412 GCA_035628815.1 Ohtaekwangia sp.
AAGCCAGGATGGCGAGTCCGCCAACCAGTACAATGAACGACCCGGGAATAACGAGCAGGTTCGCCAGCAGAAAATAATTGGGAAACTGGTGGAAATACAACAGGCCCAGCGGCAAAGTAGCAATCTGTGCCGCGATCGACACCGTTGTCACCTTCCATATCTGGTCCACCAAACGATGCTTCGGCTCCCACAGGAGGTACATTTTTGGTTGAATGTAAACAATGCCGAGGACCGCCAGGTAAGAAAGCTGGAATCCCACGGACATGATCATATAGGGATCGAACAATAGCAGGAAAAAAGCCGAGGCTCCAAGGGTGTTGTAAATGTTCACCTTCTGTTTCCACGGTTTGGCCAGCGCCACGAAAGAGAACATCGTAACGGCGCGGAGTACGGACGGGGACAATCCCGTGATAAAAGCGTAAATCCAAAGGATCAGCAGGCTGATGAACGCCAAGGTCCACCGCCCGGAGACGGACTTATTGAAAGGTTTAAACAGCGTCAGGATGATGAGGTAGATGATGCTGATGTGAAGTCCTGAAACCGCCAGCACGTGCATGGCGCCCGTTGCCGCATAGGCATTCAACAGGTCATTATCCAGGCCGTCCGTGATCCCCAGTACCAACGCGGAGGCTATGGCCTGTTCACGCTCGCCAGATACAAATTTCCGCAGGGTTGAATCCGCCCAGATCCGCGCATCAATGGCGAGCTTCGTGACGGGGTTATCGGGCACTGAACCTATACGCGCTACATTGCCCTTGCGAAGGAAATGCTGGTGGTAAATGTTTTTATACGAAAGGAATTTTTGATAGTCGAATTCACCGGGATTCGAGGGCGGTTTTACGGCTTGCGGGCTTCCGTTTACCAGCAGCACATCGCCGTATTCAAAAGGTTCGGTAAAATCTGCTTTGGACAGATACAACATCACCATACCGGTGGATACCTGCCATGCGCTGTCCTGCTTAACGGCCGTAACTCGGACTTCCATCCGCCAGGTTTTATTGCGTTCCGTGGCGTAACCGGTAACAACCGCTTTGTAGTACCCGGGCTGATCGCTCAGTCTGGCAAAGTGGTCATCACGGTCCGCGTCAGTCTTGAGATGAACGTTGAGGTATCCGGCGAGAAGGATCGCCAGCAGCCCGGCGAAGCCCGGGTTTATCATTTTTTGTTTCGCGAACCGGGATAAGTAAGCGATCAGGAAATAGGCGCCGACGGACGAAAAAAAAAGTATCACCGCATATTCAAGCGGGATACTTTCCGGGTAATAGATTCCGACCAGGATGCCGGCGATAAAGAACACCACGATGCGGATGAAGGCATATGGTATCCAGAAGAACATATCGTTTTAGTGATTATCTTTTTCGGTTCCCTTCCGGTATGCCTCAATGATATCGCGCACCAGTTTGTGTCGCACCACGTCACGTTCGCTCAACTCAACAAACCCGATACCTTTTACGTTGTTGAGGAGGTGCGCAGCTTCCTTCAACCCTGAACGCTGGTTACCGGGAAGGTCGATCTGCGACGCGTCGCCGGTAATGATCATTTTAGATTCCGGGCCCATTCGCGTCAGGAACATTTTCATCTGCATGGGGGTAGTATTCTGCGCTTCGTCCAGCAGGATGAAGGCGTTGTTCAGGGTCCGCCCCCGCATATAGGCCAGCGGTGCAATCTCGATGATTTCGCGCTCCATATAATAACGCAGCTTTTCATACGGGATCATATCGTTCAATGCGTCGTAGATCGGACGCAGGTACGGATCGATCTTCTCTTTCAGATCGCCGGGCAGGAAGCCAAGATTCTCCCCCGCTTCCACAGCCGGCCGCGTGATGATGATCTTCTTGACCTGCTTATTCTTCAGGGCGCGCACCGCCATGGCAACGGAAATGTATGTTTTCCCGGTTCCTGCCGGTCCGAGGGCAAAAACCAGATCATTATCCCGGACCAAATCAACCAGCTTCTGCTGGTTAACTGTTTTGGCTTTGATCGGCGCACCCTTGGTACCATATACGATGACATCCTCTGCCGTCGCCTGCTGGATCTCCGGTAGCATGATCTCGGTTTCCTGGGAAATGTAGTTTTCCACATTCTCCTGTGTAACCCGCCCGAATTTATGATAATGGTCAATGAGCGATCCAAGGATGTCATTGATCTGGACGATCTCTGCCGTAGATCCTTTGATCACGATCTGGTTGCCACGGGAAACGATCTTGCTTTTGGGAAAGGCTGCCGCCAACGTGTCGATCGTTTTATTTTCCACCCCCAGAAAGTCAATAAGGGAGATATTGTCAAGTGTTACTGTCTTTTCTATCAACGATGCTGTAGTTATAGTTTGTGTCTGGTCTGACACCTCGGAACGGCATCAGCTTTATTTTAAACCGGCCAGGGACAGACAAAGTTCAATACACGAATATGGCT
>DASPJC010000368.1:0-13457 GCA_035628815.1 Ohtaekwangia sp.
TATCGAACATTGGCCGCCAGGATATCAATGGGGCGTTCGAAGGATTTATGGAGATCCGGGAGACGGAAGATGGGGCACCCGTTTTCCACGTGTTCCTGAAAGCATCACCCGAAGCCTGGTATTATTTCGGTTTTGAAGATAATCGCCTGATGGTACATTCATCTAACGACGACTTCAACAGCGTTATTTCCAAAAAATCGAATGCCGGCAAGGTGAAGATCGGCGAAGTTGCATTTATTCCGGGAAGCGATGACGAAACGCTTGCCTTTATAAACCGCTTCCGCCAGCAGTATTATGGTATTGACATTCCTTACAGTCTGAACGAAGGCTCAACCGCCATCAAGAAAACGGAACCTACTGAAGAGGAACCGAAAAAGGACGACGACGGATTCTAAACCTGTCGCCAAAAGACGTATCTTTTTAAACCTTTATGAAATTCGGCCTGCTCGCTTTTTGTTTTGTCTCCTTTTCGTGCATCGCTCAGATTGAAATGCGCGCCAACCGGTTTCTGTCGCTGCTGGAAAAGTCACAAAGAGAAAAGGCCGTCTACGCATTTAACGATGAAGAGCGCCTCAACTGGGCTTTTGTCCCACAGCCGCGAAACGGTCTCCCGATAAAAGAGATGAATGCAGTGCAACGCGCCGCGCTGATGGAGCTGCTGAAAATTTCGCTGAGCAGGCAGGGATTCGAAAAAGCGACAAATGTAATTCAGCTGGAAAATGTTCTTCGCGAAATAGAACGCCGGGAGCCTCATGACACTTACCGCGATCCTGAAAACTATTACTTAACCATCTTTGGAAAACCAGATGCCGCGGCGCCATGGGGTTGGCGGCTGGAAGGTCACCATGTCGCTTTTAATTTCTCGTCCGTTGACGGACATCTTTCCTCGAGCACGCCTTCGTTTCTTGGCAGTAATCCCGCTGTAATTCCTTCGGGAGAACAGCGCGGAAAGCGGGTTCTGGAACTGGAGATGGAACTCGGTTTTGCGCTGATCAACGCTTTCAACGCAGCGCAATTGAAGGTCGCGCGTTTCTCTGAGACCGCTCCTTCCGATATCCTGTCGTTTAACAGCAAACAAGCCAAATCCCTGGAACCGGCGGGAATTGCTTTTACGGCGATGGACAAAATCCAACGTGAAATTTTTTTACAGCTGCTGGATGCTTACGTGCTTAACTATGAACTTGGCTTCTCGCAAAAGCTTATGGCCCGCATCAAAAAAGCGGGACTTGAAAAACTGAGTTTTGCCTGGGCGGGAAGCCTGAAGCCCGGCGCCGCCCATTATTATCGTATCCAGGGACCGATGTTGCTGATCGAATATGATAACACGCAAAACAATGCGAATCATATTCACTCCGTAGTCCGGGATCTCACCAACGATTTTGCCGGCGACATTCTGCGTGAACACTATGATAAAGAACACAGGAATTAATCAGCGCGCAACTCCTTCTATCCCTTACCTGGCCTTACGGCGTTGAGAAATTGTAGGGTGATCGCGCCCTGGCGGACATGGTGCAGATTCTTAACACACCATTTACCATTTACCAGTGTCCCGAATATCTCGGCGGAGGACGATGTATATAAAATTGCTGAAAGAATATTCTGTTCCTCTGCCTGCATGAGCAGCGGGGCGTGCGCATCGAAGACGACTGCATCCAGCGGCGTTCCTACCTCGAAATATCCGGAAGATGGAAGACCCATAGCACATCTCCCGTTAATGACGGCACTTGAAATCAGCCGTGCGGCGCCATCATCAAAGGTATTGCGTTTATGGGTAACGAGCCGCTGCGTATAATCCAGCCAGCGCAGGTCTTCGATCGGACTCAGGCTGATGTGGCTATCGGTGCCGATACACCAGGCGCCCCCATGAACAGTATAATCGGACAACCTGAAAATCCCGTCCCCCAAATTGCCTTCTGTTCCCGGGCATAGTACCACGTGCGCGCCACTGGCCGCAAGCGATTTTACTTCCACGTCATCGAGGTGGGTGCAGTGTACGAGGTTGAAACGATCCGTCACCGGCAAATGATCCAGTATCCAGGCAACGGGTCTCTGTTTTAAAATGGCCAGACAATCCGCCACCTCCTTTTTTTGTTCCGCGGCATGAAGGTGAAAAGGTATCGACGGAGGTCCATCGCGAAAAGTTTTAATAATATCGTTCTGGTCAACAGCCCGCAACGAATGTACACTGAAACCGAGGTTTGCCAATATACTGTGACGCACGGCACTTGCCGAGTCGTCCAGGAGTTGAAGATAGTCGTCCGTTGTTCGTGAAAGAAACCGGCGTTGCTGCGGCAACGCTTCCCGGGCAAATCCGCCGCGTTGATAGAAGACCGGTATCAGTGTGATCTTAATCCCCGCTGTTTCCGCGGCGGCGATCAGTCGCTCTCCCATTTCGGCGAGATTGTCATACGGCTTACCCTCTTTATCGTGGTGCAGGTAATGAAATTCCGCGACATGCGTGTAGCCTTGCCGTAGCATGGCAGCATAAAGCATGGCAGCGATACCTTCCAGCTGCTCCGGATCGATACCCAGGGCACACCGGTACATGGCCTCACGCCAGCTCCAGAAGTCGTCTTTCGCTCCCGCCGCGTGTCTTTCGGCCTGCCCGGCCATGGCATACTGGAAAGCATGTGAATGCGCGTTCTGAAAGCCGGGAAGCGCAAAGCCAGGAACAAACTCTATCGCGACGGCCTCTGATGGAGGATGTGTCTGCAAATATTGAATTATACCGGCGGCGTCCACGCCCACATAGGCAGGCGCCAACCAGCCGCTTTGCAGCAGTAGTCGGTCAAAGCAGAGATATTTTGTAGTCATCAGGTAATGATCTTTTCAATCAACCGTCCCAGGGTCTTTTTCAGAACCTCCCTTATTTCTTCAGCCCGCGGCCTGCTGTACGACAGTTCATCATCGCCCATATAATTTGCCTTCACCATTTCCAGCTGTAGTGCATGGATACCTTGCGACGGATTGCCAAAATGCCGGGTAATGTATCCGCCTTTAAAAGGATGATTATGGCTGAAGGTGTAGCGCGATGCCTGCAATTCATTAACGGCGCAAGCAACGAACGACGATGCGGCGGCCGTGCCGTCTGCATCACCAAGGATAAGATCTGGAAAGTTGTCACGCTGAATAGCCGGAACACGCCGGCGAATCGAATGGCAGTCCCATAGTAATGCCTGTCCGAAACGCTCCTTAAGTGCCTTCAGATGCTGGCCGATGACATGGTGGTAAGGATAATAATACAGTTCAAGCCTCCTGGCCACTTCCTCAGCTTCCACAACCTCCCGCTTATCGTTGTAGAGCGGTTGCCCTGAAAATGTCGTTGCCGGACAAAGGTCTGTGATGATCCGGCCATCACTGTACAACGGTTTTCTTTCCGGATCGCGGTTCAGGTCGATAACCCATCGGCTATACGTAGCGTGGACCATCGTGATGCCCATATCCCCAACGAACTCGTACAGCTGATCGACAAACCAGTCGGTATCATCTGGTCGGTGGATCAGGGAAGCGTCATACGCCCCGATTAGCTCATCCGGAAACGCTGTTCCACAATGCGGAACACTCACCAGGATTGGTACTGCGGCTGCGCGAGGTGGAATGATCCGGAATGGGTCCATCGCTATCGGCTCTTTTTCTTCTTTTTTTTCTTTTTCGTGTCCGGTGGGACGACTTCAGTAGCAGTAGGTTTTTTGCTCAGTTCTTCCCGGAGGATCTCGTTCTCAATTTTTGCTTTTTCCAGTTCCTGCTTAAGGTACGCAACCTGGTTGGCCGCAAGCATTTTTTTCTTCAATGCCATTACACGTCGATAGCTTTCATCAATCCGTTCGCGTTTGATCTCACCGCGTTCGACCATTTGACGGATGAGCTGGTGTACACGGTCCACCGTTCGGAGGTCACTTCCGGAAATATTGTTTGAAAACGTCATCACATCGACCCCCGCATTGATCGCAAGTTTCACCGCTTCATCAAAGCCGAAGTGTTTTGTAATCGCATGCATCTGCATGTCATCCGAAAAAACAACACCATCGAAATGCAAGCGCTGCCGCAGGATACCCGTTATGACCACGTTCGATAGTGTGCCGGGATTGCCGTTGCTGTCCAGTTTTCTGTTAACGATGTGCGAAGTCATTACGGCATCTGCAAATCCCGAATCGATCAATGCGCGGTACGGCGCCAGCTCTCGTTCCTCCCAGGTGTTTGTCACATCCGCTATGCCCAGGTGTGTATCCGCTTTGGAGCTGCCATGGCCGGGAAAGTGTTTAAGCGATGTCAATACATTATACTTCCGGTGCTGCCGGATAAATTCCTTTGCATAGATCGTCACACTGTCTTCGTTGGCAGAAAAAGCGCGGCCATGCCTGGCAATGATGGGATTGTCGGGATTGGACGCGAGATCAACAACAGGTGCAAAATTCAGATTGATCCCAAGGCCGGCCAGCGTGGAAGCTGTGGCATCAGCATAAAATCTGACGGAATCCAGGCCGCGGTTTTGTCCCATAGCAGCGGCCGTGATTGACCGGGGAAATCCGTACTTATCTTTCAGCCTGTTCACTTTTCCACCTTCCTGATCGATTGCAACAAACAATGGGATGGGTGCTGCCCGCTGGTAAGTCCAGATAATTTTCTTTAGTGCGACAAACGAGTTTTTCGCCGGTATATTCTTTTCGAATATAATGATGGACCCCGCTTTCCCTTTTCTTACTTCGTCGATTACGCTCGAATCAACTTCAGCTTTTGGGAAGCCGATGAGGATCATCTGGCCGATTTTGATATCGAGGCTATCCACCGGCTGGGAAGATGCATTAATCGTAGACAATGCCAGCGCCAGAACTGACAGGGTAACGCTGGATATGAGGCCATTCGGAATCTTTCTTCCGCTGTATGCGCTAATACTGTTCATAAATTCCATTTAATATGTCCTCCATGTTTTTGCGGACATCGCTCATTTTGGCCGTGAAGTTACTATTCATAAAAGAGAAGATCAGCAGTTTTCCGCGCCGGGTGATGATATATCCGCTGAGGCAGTGGTTATTACTCAACGAGCCGGTCTTTCCGAAAATATAGGGCGTGCCTGATTTGAAATATCTTTTTAAGGTACCGTTAACGCCGCCCGTTGCGAGTAATGGCAAAAGTCGTTCCCGTGGAACGAGATGATAAATCCTTTCCCACACCTGCACGATCGACCGGGGTGTAAAAAGATTGTAACGCGACAGGCCCGACCCGTCAACCCACTCTGGCTCGTCTGACAGGTCGCCCAAATAATTTTTGAGGACGTAATCAATAGCGATTTCGGGTTGCAGCGTATCGCTTAATATACCAGCACACATCAGCAGCAGCTGCTCGGCGATCATATTGTCGCTCTCCTGCATCATTACTTTATAAAGGCTGTCTGCCGGAACGCTGAAGATTGTTTTGGCATCGGCCGGCAAGCGGCGTTCAATAGTGTTAACCGGGCGGTTAAGCGTGTCCGACAGCAGCGTTGCAATGAACTGTGCATCGATCCGGAAAGGAATGTCCAGTGTATCAACACGCCGCGTGACAGGCGGGTGGTATACGAAATCGTTGGTGAAAAGGTCGCGCTCGATCTTCGGTCGCGATTCCTTTTCCCCTGTCCGCATATGTTTCCGGAAGTAGTCAGGCTTGACGGTCACACCGCTCCTGGTTATTTCAGCCCAGAAAATATTGCCATAGATAGGAAGCGGCGAGCGTTCAGTAGAATAGTAGTCGCTGTAATCATCCCAAGCCCAACCAGCACCAAAATGCGAGGTCGCAAAATTGCTGTTGGAAAAGTACAACGGCCTGCGTGAGTTTTTTAGAAAGCTAAAAGCTTTGTCATCAGTGAAAACGTACTTGTAAAGGAAAGAGGGATCGCCGGTGCCCCAGAAGATAAGCGAATCCCTGGTGTCAATGTACCGAAGGGCGGGCACAGAATCACCGAGGATTTTCAGCGCGGTAAAAAATGTAAGGATCTTGGTGTTGGATCCTGGCGTGAAGTAGCGGTCAGCATTAAAGGAGTATAAGGTTTGCTGTTTTTCAGGATCATACAAAACAAACCCTGTGTGGTCTTTGAATCGCTCTTCTGTTCGCAGGAATACGCTGTCAAGCCTGTGTGGGGTAAGCGGCAGCGGATCAGGTTGCGCGACGGGCGTTGTCGTCGTTACCGGCGCGGGTTCCTGTGGTGGTGGCGGCGCTATTTTTGGCGAGCAGGAAAAGAGCAGGATAGTGATCAGGAAGACCGCGCAGGTAAATCTCATGCATTAACTTTTTAGATATCGTTCGACGAGTATCTTCCGGTGGTGGAGCTCGTGCCCGGCAATGATAAATCCCAAATTTACGACAGACAACTCCGTTTTATTAGCCGTACCGGTCCGGCGCAGCATCTCTTGCGTAAAGGAAAGAAACAGGTCGATCGATGTTGTACGAAGGTGCTCCATTTCGTCTGCAATTCGCGCAATCGTACGGCCTTCAGCGTTAGCTTCCGTTGCATAGTCGTTTTCTTCGAAACCTGACAATGGTGTTGTGTCGTTGCGGGCAAAGCGAAGCGCACGGTAGGCAAAAATGCGCTCTGCGTCCATCATGTGACAAAGCAATTCGCGAATGGTCCATTTTCCGGGTTCATAACGGAAGTCACCTTTTGGTTCGGGGATTGTCCGAACTAGTGCCACGGTGGTTTGCCCTGCATGTCGCAATGCCTCGTGAAGATCAAATGATTTAACGTTTTCAACGTAACCCTTGTAGAAAGGCGGTACGCTGTTCAGATCAGGTGTTATAGTCATTGTTCAAAAATATAGTATGAGTTGACTTTCAGCAAGGATCGGCGGGAAGGCGAATGGTAATTTTTGTACCCGTACCGTATTCACTTTTTACCCTGATCTCACCTTTCAGCTTGTGAACAGCCTGCTGCACGATGTACATTCCCAGGCCAGAACCCTGCGATCGGTCGGTGGCCCTGTAGAACATATTGAAGACCTTGGCAATATGTTCCTTTTTTATACCGATACCGTTGTCGCTGAAAGTGATCTCCGAAAACCGGTCATGAACGACGATCCTTACACGGAGGTAACTGGTGACTTCCGGGTTATAATATTTATAAGCATTCGAGATGATATTGCTGAAGATGATTCTGATGCGCAACGGGTCGGTAATGATACAGGGGTTACCGGCGGCTTTAATAGAAATTTTAACGGCCCCGAAATTCTCCAGGTATTCAAGTTCTTTTACGCATCCTTCGGCGATGGCTACCAGGTCTACGGTCTCATAGGATATCTCTACCCTGTTCACGCGTGCATAGTCAAGCATTGACCGGATAAATTCATCCAGTTTTTTTATCCGGTCCTCAATTTTCGAAAGGTAATGATCGCGGTTCTCAGAATCCCTGTCCAGGCGTGCAAGATTGACCAGCCCCATGATGGAACTGAGGGGTGAACGCAGGTCGTGAGAAGTTTTGTACATGAGCTGATCAAGCTCGAAATTTCTTTCCGATAACTCCTCCAATGCAGCCTTAAGCTTCTCCTCCTGCGCGGCAAGTTGATTGTTTTGATTGACCAGCTCATTATTTAATCGCTTCAGCTCTGTCTCAATCCGTTTTCTTTCGGAAATGTCACGCACAAACAAAGCCGCACCGGTCACTTCGTTTTGGGCATTGCGGATAGGATTGTATACAGCTTCAATGCTGACCCCCGATGGAAAATGTGTTTCCTCTATAAACTGTTGTCCTTTGAAGGCCCGTTCGATGTTTGTGCGTGCGATTTGCGCCGCCTGCGGAGGAAGAATCGCCAGGAAGTTATCGCCGGTTTTTATCGGCCTCTTGACGAGGTTTTTCATCGCATCAGCCTGCGCCTTGTTAAAAGAGATGTACCGGAAATTCCGGTCAATCGCCAGGATCCGGTCCGCCGTGCTTTCCATGACCGCCGAAAGATTGGCGTTCATCGAATGAATGATGTCCTCAAATTGTTTGCGTTCGGTAATGTTGGTCACAAAGACCGCCGCGCCCCTGATTTCACCGTTCTGCCCATAGATCGGATTGAAAGCCGTTTGTATGTAGCCTTTAAATCGCGGATAGTCCAGGTGGTGCTCGGACACAAAGTGCTTTCCGGAGATGGCTCTCTCAAGTTCCTGCTTCACCCATTTCAGGTCCGGTGATCCTTGTAAATATTTCAGTTTGTTTTCGCCCTCGCGTATATCGGCGCCGTACAACGCCTTCATGGTGCGCTTGTGATTCTGATTGAAGATCAAATAATTAAAGTTCCGGTCAACCGCATAAACCGATTCCTTGGTACTCTCAATAACACCCTTCAGGTTAGCGTTCAATTGGAAAATCTTTTCCTCCGTGTTGCGCAGGTGTGTGATATCGGTGATGAATCCGATAACAAACTTCTCTCCCTTCTCATTGATGTAACGTGACTTGATGGTGAGAAGGTAGTGTACCATCCCGGAATTGAGCGTTATCTTCTCCTCGTTGAATATGGTTTTACCGGTACGCAGCACCTGGTCGTCAATCTCCCAGAAAATTTCCGCTTCGGAGGCAGGTACGACGTCCTTGTCGGTTTTGCCCAGCAACTGCTCACGGGGTCGCCCGGCGAACTCCGCAAACTTTTTATTGAACATGATCCATCGGTGCCGCGAATCCTTAACAAAAATCGGTGCAGCCACGGTATCGATAATATTATTCAGAAATTTTCCGGATTCAACGAGTTCTCTGGCCGCCTCCCTTTCCTTGCTTGTATCACGGATGGTTCCCACAAAATAATCTGCCTTACCCTCATGGGTCAGCAGTCGTCCATTCATGACGACCCAGAAAGTTGTACCGTCTTTCCGCTTGAAAAGGATCTCAACGTCCCGGATCGGCTTTCCTTTTTGCAATAACCCCAGTAACAACTTACGCTGCCTCAGGTCGGCGTACAGGCTCGAAGGCTTGACGTTTTTAATCTCGCGGAGCGACTTATAACCCAGCAACTTCAGGAAAGCGTCATTGACATAAATGAATCTGGAGTTAATAACGCCCATGAATATCCCTTCCGTGAGATTTCGTGTCGCTGTTTCCAGCAGTTCCTGGGTTTGAAAGATCCTTTCCTCCGCCAGTTTTTTCTCGGTGATGTCACGAAAGTTCGAAACGATTCCATTGATCTCCGCTACGTGCGAAAAGTTTGTTAAGGATGACTCAGACCAGATGTAGTGGCCTTTCTTGTGCTTGATTCTTTGAATAAGGGTTTTTCTTGCGCCCGGAACTTTCAGCAGTTCGCGGAACGTAGCGCTGGCCTCTGCTTTATCATCGGGATGAACGAAATCCACACCGAGCTTTCCCAACACTTCCTTTTCACCAAACCCACAAACGCGATGGATGGATTTGCTGGCAAAAACGATTCTGCCGTCGATGTCATACTGGACAACGCCTTCGTGCGCGTTCTGGATCAACGCCCTGAAACGCTTGTCGTTCAATTCATGATCCTTAAATCTGCCTGATGGCTTCATGAGCCGCCCTCACGATATTAAAATTCTTCAAATACTTTGTCGGAGAGGGTTTCATCTACTGCAACATCCCGTGGGCCACCATTGTCTGACCGGTCCGCTGATAGCAGTATGTCACCATACTTCCTGTAGTTGTCCCACGGCCGCGTAAAGTTAGCAGAGTCCTGTGAAGCCTGGTTAAAATAAGACCATTGTTTTACAAGGTTGTCTTTCAGGTCTATAAAAATATGATACTTGTTCTCTGGCGTGTCGCCAACATTTTTGAACGTGATCTGTACAACATTGCACTTTGCGCCATTGGCAATCGTGTCTTCGCCGAGGTAGGTTAAGGTGACGCCGGTATCTTTTAACTTAAAAGGCATTACCAGCCAGTAAGAATCATTGATCCAAATACTTTTGGCTTGTTCCAGCATTGTTTTTAGAGAATCGGAGGGTTGAATTTCCTGGCCTTTTACCTGGACACGGCCTTCTCCGGAGTTAATATTCACCAGGTAGATGATAGAGTCCGCCGGAGCTTCTATTCGCACGCGTCCCTCATGCTTGTCCCACACGAGGTTGCGCCTTCCGAAAAAATTCCAGGAAATAAACCGTGTTTTCTCCCAGGCATTACGCCCACCCATCGCAGCCATTACACTATCCGCCAGTTCAACCGCCGCCGGGTCTGAATGCTCAACATCAAAACCTTCGGCAGCCGGATTTCCGGTTATCGCTGGTTCTTGTTTAGTCATGCAGGCACCCAGCACGAAAAGCAATAAGAGGGGCAGTACGCTTTTTTTGTTCATATAGAGCTGATATTATCTAGTCAAGTTAATAAAAATTACTGCTCCGGCTCCTTTCCTTCCGGTGTAACACTGGTCTTTGGCGAAAGGAACCTGTACAGTCCGCTGTGAGAATCAAGGGAGCGCAGCATCAGGTTGCGCAGATATCCCTCCACCGGAAGGATCATGAACGCTACCGTCACCTGCACAAAGAAATCCATTACCGGACTCGCCCTTGTTTCGAAGGTTTCACCAATCACGGTTTGAATGAACTGGATCAGCATGATAATGGTAAGCAGGGAAAGGATACGGCTGATAATGCGATAGCGGGTGCTTAAACGGAATGACAAAAGCACAAAAGCGGCAAACAGAAAAAACTCAAGGGCATAAAACCAGGGTCTTTTCCAATACGGCGGTACCACTTCAAAGGGAAGAGCCTCGAGTTCCACGAGCATTCCAAAAATGTCGCGCGACTGGACCCGCAGTGTATAATCACCGGCCGGGAGGTAAGGGAAGGCAATGGTATGGCTATTGACCGACCAGTCTGTCCATTCTTTGTCAAGACCGTTAAGCAGGTAACGGTATTCAATGGCCTGGGCCGCGAGATAATCGGGCTGCACGACCTCAAACGTGAGCGCGCTTTTTTCCTGATCGAATTCAAAAATATTGCGCTTGTTCTTCTTGCCCTCCCCGCCGCGGATGGCTTTAAGCACAAGGGAGAATCCTTCCTCCTGAACGCGGAATCTGTCACCGAAGAATTTATAGAGTTCGTTATTTCCTGTGATCACCCAAAGATTGTCGGAAATCTGGTCCTGTTTGATAAAGCGAACGTTGCTGAGCAGCTTCAGTAGTTGCAGGTTTGTTTTATGCGCCATGCCGAAAAGCCGCCAGCTGTGAGCATCGTTGTATAAAATATTGCCTTCACCGGCAAAATATTGCGACGGCTTGGGTAGAGAGTCCATAGGGGTCAGCACACCCATGGCCCGGTCAAATACAAAGAAACCCTGGGCATGCGCCATTACAATATCATCTCTCCACCTTACACCGATAACTTCGCTAAAATTAGGATTGTCGATTTCCAGGTGCTGCATTTCACGTACGGCATTGTCGGCAATTTCCAGACGATAAGCTTTGTCGAGCGCGCAAAGCCACAGTTCGTTGTTGATACCCTCGAAAATGCCAGTGATCTGATCATCCAGGTTATTTAACATGGGTAATGCCGACCAGCCTCTGGCGCCGCGCGCAAATACACGCACCTCGTTTGCATAGGTTGAAATAAAAAGCTTGTTCATGGACCCGGAGGCGTACGCCATGCGGACTGGTTCTTCCAGTATCGCTTTTCCGCCAGCGCCCGAAACCTCGTAGATGCCGCCTAACCCCCCGGCAATAAGGCGTCCATCCATTTCCAGAAGCTGTGTTACCTTGGCGTCAATGCCATCTACTTTTTTATAGACGTATTGCGAAGCACGCAGGACCTTTTCAATTTTTTTTGCTTTGCGGTATTGCAGCGGTGCCGCACTCGTTTGGTCAACGTCAGGCGTTTTCAATGGACTCGTACGGGTGCTCTCCGTTTGTTCCGGTTTATCTTTTTTTCTGAAGAACCGGAGGAAACCTTTTTTCCGCGATTCCACAGCCTGCTCAATAGGTGCAGCGGTTTTATTACCGCCGTCGGGTGCAGTCGTTTTTTTGTCACCCCGTTGCGCAGGTCTAAGGGCAACGTCAACATAGAAAGTAAGTTCATCATAGAGATCTTCCCTGGTCAGCTTGAAGAGACCTAACGATGTGCCGACGTATACACTGTTCTTGAACGATATCGCGCACAACAGATTGCCCGACAATCCGGGGTAATGGCCAAAGGACCTGTAGGGAAGATCGGGGGCTACGCGGGTAAACCCGTATTCATGCGCCGCCCAGATGCACCTGTCCTGATCTACCAGTAGCGTATAGATTTCATTGTCGGGCAGGCCTGTGCTGTAGTTTATTATCTCTTCGGTTTTACCGGTTTCCGCGTCAATGAATATCATTCCGCCGCGCAATGTTCCCAGCACGAAGAGGTCTTCTTTTACCCAGCTTCCATTAACCACAACACTGGCTTGTATGTAGGCGCTGTCGGCGAGTTTGATTTCTCTTAACTTCAGGTTCTCGCTGCAAAGTAAGATCCGGCTGTCGGACAACCCGATAAGAAAACGCTGGCCCGACCCGCTGGCGAAAATTATTTCGTCCTGGCCAGCCAGACCAAGCGGGGCACGAACCAGTTTATCATTTTCGATCCTGACCACACCTGACAGGGTGGTGTTCACATAAACAGATCCAAAGATCTCACAAATGCCGGTAAACGATCCGGTAAGTGTAGTAGCCGGTATTATAAAAGACTTGCATTGTTCGGTGTCATAGATGCTGACGGCCTTCTCAGCCAGGAAAAACATTTTGCTCCCGCTGCCCTGACTTTCAAAAATGTCACTAATACCTTCTCCCGAGACCCTTGTCAGCTTAAGGCTTCTGTCCGGCAATTTTTCAACGATCCCGAAACCGGACGTGCCAGACCAGAGGATTTCGCCCTGCGGCGTCATCTCGAGACTGTATACCGCGCCGCTGCCCTGGATCAGCGTCCAGCTTCTTCCATCGAATTGCTGGATGCCGCTTCGGGTGGCCACATAGAGCATACCATCCCCGCCTTGCAGGATGTCAAAACAAACATTGTCAAATTGCTCGCCGTGAGGCGAATGATGGGAAAGGAAGTAATTGCCCGATTGGCCTGAACCCTGAAAAAACCCGAGCAATAAAAAAATTACAGAACCGGTGCGCATGCTAAGGGAGTCTGGTAAAGTTAATCAATCGGCATGCGTTTACCTAGAGCGGGCGACCAGGCTGTTTAACTGATGCGACTCCAGTTAATCACGGTTTTCCGCATGGAATCAATCTGCTGGCGGATGACCTTGTGTTCGGACTTGGTCAGATCGGGATCTTCTCGCAGAATCCCCACTACCGCCTCGCGGGCTCTTTGTAGCAGTGCCCCATCTTTAGCCAGATCCGCGATCAGCAGATCCAGAACGCCGCTTTGCTGTGTTCCGGCCAGGTCGCCCGGACCGCGCAATTTCAGATCCGTTTCCGCGATCTCAAAGCCATTGTTGGTTCTGACCATCGTTTCGAGACGAACTTTTGAGTCACTGCTCAGTTCATATTTGGTCATTAAAATGCAATACGACTGTGCGGCGCCTCTTCCTACCCGTC
>DASPJC010000369.1:0-3948 GCA_035628815.1 Ohtaekwangia sp.
ACACCGATACAGGAAACAGTGCGCAGGTAGTTGATATTTTTGGTGAGTCTGTTCCGCTCCATCAATTCTTTCGTGTCCTTGAAAGCCTGTTCCGCGAGTTTATAGGCCCGGCCTTCATACAGGTCGATGGCGGTTTCGAGACTATCGTGCGCGATCTCCTCTTTTGTCTTATTGGCCTGCTGGCCATTTGGCTTGTCCTTATTTTTTTCAAGAGACAGGAGCGCGGAGGAAGCGTTGGTAAGACTCTCACCCTTTTGTTCCACATCGAAAACGCCGGCATTCTCGTTCACGGAAATCGCGAAAAGAAAATCAAGCGAATCGAGTCGTGCTTTTGCGGCGGTGGTTTTCTCCGTAGCGATGTCAACCCCTGTCTTTTTCAGTTTATCCAGCCAATCCTGCGCGGCAAGTCCGGATGATAAAAGACAAACCAACAGGCATGCAAAGATCTTCACCGTGGATTTCATAGCATTAGCACTTTCGGTCAAAATTAAAAACAAATCCCGGCATAACCGGGATTTTTTTAAACGTGCGAATGACGATTGTGTTCTAAAAATTATCTGCCTGGCGATAGGCCTTTATCAGCGCCAATTCGCCTTCCTTACCGGGTTTCGCGTTACCATGCTCCATTCCCATTACGCCCCGATAGCCTTTGTCATAGATGTATTTGAATACATTATTGTAATTGATTTCACCCGTACCCGGCTCTTTCCTTCCCGGGTTGTCGCCGATCTGGAAGTAAGCGATCTCCTCCCAGCACTTCTCGATATTGGGAATCAGGTTGCCCTCGTTTCGCTGCATGTGATAGATGTCGTAGAGAATCTTGCAGGAAGGACTGTCAACAGCCTTGCAAAGCTCATATGTCTGATCGGAATAACGCATGAAAAGGTCGGGCGTATCACTCAGCGGCTCCAACACCATGATCAGGCCGTGTGGTTCAAAGATCCCGGCCCCCCGCCGCAGGGCGTCAACGACATTGGCGGTCTGGATACCCATCGGCAGCTTCCGCTCAAAAAAACCCGGCACCACCGTCATCCATTTGGCGTTTACACGTTTGGCGACCTCAACACAGGCTTGGCAGGTTTTTACGAAGGTATCCTTGAACTCCTGCTTACCCGTCGTGAGTGAAATTTTCCAGTTGTCTCCGCCGTCCACCACAAACACGCCCATCGTCATGCCGAGTTTGGACAATGTGGCGCCGATCTTTTCCTGTTCTTCCTTGCTGCGTCCAAGCATACCGTTGTCCTCGATGGCGCGAAAACCCTGGTCGTACATGAATTTGATCTGGTCCACAAAGTCCTTTCCCCCGTGGTTCCCAAACATGCCGTCGTGTGGCGCATAATTCATTTTAAAAGGTTTCTCGGCGGGATGCGCCGGGCCGGAACTTTTTGCCAGGTTCGGCATGGACGCGAAAATATTACCAGCAATCAGCGTTGATGCGGCTGTAGTAACGCCGTTCTTTAGGAAATTTCTTCTCTTCATGGAGTTTCGTTTTACGATGGTTTATTATGCAATATCGATTGTTTCAAATCCGGAAAACAGGGTTGCCATACCGGCTTTATTAACCAAGTTAAACACTTTCAACGAACACACTTTCATTGACTGTCCTGCTATTTTAGGTATTAGGTCTTGTGACTTGGGCATTAGGGATTAGGCATTAGGGATTGGGTATTAGCATGGGAGAATTTTTTAATGGAACACATTCTTTTCATGGTTTAAAAACTCAGCCAGAAACCAGGCTTTGTGGCGCGGGGCCTTAGGAGAAATTTTTAGGGACAAAAGACACTTTATTGTTTGAAACTCATTTCGTGACCCAGCTTTGTATCAGGGAAAATTAAATCAGACTGAGTCATTTTATCAGTTAAAAATCCGCTCGCAGCTAGTAGCGCGGGGCTCGCAGCTGTTCTATATTGCGCCTGCATGAAACTACACCGCTCTACCACTGAAGCTGTTATCACCGCACTTGACCTGATCTTTGCAGGGAACCGGTATGCTGACAAGGTCATTGAGAAGATTCTGAAGCAAAACCCGAAGTGGGGCGCGCGCGACAGGCGATTCATTGCCGAAACGACATATGATATCGTACGGTGGTACCGTTACCTGCGGGCCATCACCGGGGCAAAAGAAAATGACTACTGGCGGCTGGTTGCGGGATGGTGCGTCCTGCATCAGGCAGAACTTCCCGGATGGCAGGAATTTGATGGCATTAAACGCGCTGAAGTGCTGGGCCGCGAAGAAGAAATGAGGAAAATCCGGAAGGTGCGCGAATCCATTCCCGACTGGCTTGATCAGCTGGGTGAACAGGAACTCGGCGACCGGTGGGAGATAGAACTCGGGGCCCTCAACCACGAGGCGCCCGTTGTTCTCCGCGTAAATACCTTAAAAACGACACGCGACGACCTGCGCGAAACACTTTTTGCGGAGCAAATTGAAACGGAGGTACCGACAGACTTCCCTGACGCGCTCATCCTGAAAGAGCGTCGGAATATTTTTAGCTCGCCCTCCTTCCAGGAAGGCCTGTTCGAAGTACAGGACGCCGCCTCACAAAGCATCGGCCGGTTCTTAAAGGCTGAGCCTGGCATGCGCATTATTGACGCGTGCGCCGGTGCAGGTGGAAAAACTTTGCATCTTGCCGCGCTGGTGAAAAATAAAGGACGCATCATCGCCATGGATATAGAGCAATGGAAGCTTGACGAACTCCAGAAACGCGCGCGACGGGCCGGTGTCAGCAATCTCGAGACGCGACTGATCGATTCATCGAAAGTCATAAAACGACTGGACGCGTCTGCCGAACGCCTTTTGCTGGACGTCCCCTGTTCCGGACTCGGCGTACTGAAAAGAAACCCGGACGCCAAATGGAAACTGTCGCCGGATTTTATCGAACGGGTAAAAGAACTTCAGCAAAACATTTTAAACGATTACGCCTCGATGGTGAAACCTTCCGGCGAACTGGTTTACTCGACATGCAGCATCCTTCCGTCTGAGAATGAACAACAGGTCAAAAAATTTCTGGAAGATCAGCAAGGAAAGTTTACGCTGGTCGACGAACAGCACGCCTGGCCATCGGAAGGCTTCGACGGATTTTACATGGCGCGCTTAAGGAAGACGCCGGAATAATCGCGACACAGCCTACCCTGATTGCAAGGACCTCAACAACAGGATATAACCGGTTGCACCCAATACCCGTTTTGTTTATCTTGAAAATCTGATCTTATAAATTTCTCATCAGTGAAGGGTTCTCTCATTTTTGCAGTTGCGGCATGGGTTGTTTTTTCCGCCTTTATTAATTCCGTTATCGCCCAGGAATTTAAAAGCTATGAGCAGACAATCAAGGGAACTTCTGTCAGCTTCAAAATGATTGCCATTCCCGCCGGATCGTTTGTGATGGGAAGTCCGGCTTCGGAAAAAAATCGTGAAGCAGACGAGGGCCCACAGAAAAAAGTTGTCCTCTCCGCATTTTGGATGGCCGAGCACGAAGTAACATTTGCCGAGTGGGATGCCTTTTTCAAAAACATGGACGTCCCACAGACTAAGGCCATTGCTGTCGATGCCATATCACGACCGACAGCGCAATACATCGACCTGACCTGGGGCATGGGACGCGATGCCCGCAACCCGACCAACAGCATGAGTCAGGCCGCCGCAATCATGTATTGCAAATGGTTGTATCAAAACACTGGAATTTTTTACCGGCTGCCAACAGAAGCAGAATGGGAGTATGCCTGTCGTGCAGGAACAACCACAGCCTTCCCATTCGGAAACAACCCAAACGAACTTCCGGCATACGCGTACTTCAGGGAGAACAGCGATGCAAAATATCATAAGGTCGGTGAACGCAAACCAAATGCCTGGGGTCTGTTTGATATGCATGGCAATCTCAGCGAGTGGACGCTTGATCAATACGATCCTGCGGCGTATGAAAAACGTGCTGCCCCGGTAAAAGATCCGCTC
>DASPJC010000370.1:0-18945 GCA_035628815.1 Ohtaekwangia sp.
GTACGACGATTTCTTCAGTTTCGCGTTCGACTTCTTCAGATCCTTATCCATACCTTCATACCACATGACACTGTCGACAAGAACACCGGTCTCCCCGGTTTCAGCATGGACCTTAAAGGGCCATGGTGAATGGTCGTTGTCGCCAGCCTGAACTTTGGCAGCCAGTACATCGGCGATCTTCACGGCCGCATCCAGGTATTTTTGCTCGCCGGTTTTTTTGTAGAGGTGAACCAGCTCATAACCGAATGACCCCGCTTTGTCGGGTTGCAAATAGCCCTTCCCCAGGATCATGTCCCCATCGTATATTCCGGATTCCACATTCATATTGTAGGGATACGGTAAATTCGGCCATTGACTATCGGGTGACGATAACGAATTTGACAGGTAGTAGTCGGCCATGTACCGCATGTTTTCAATAAGCGATTCATTGCCGGTATAATTGTAATACAGATCCCACGAAGACATCGCCATCATGAGCTGGTCACCACCCAATCCGCGACGGTCATGTTCGGGACTCCACACCTGGTGGTTCATGTAATATTGCATACCGTTAGAATCGACCTCCATGTTCTTCCAGAAGTTCCACACAAGTTTCAGGGCTTGATCGTAGGACCGGCCAAGATCAGGGGCATACCATGGAAGGATGTTGCCCTCATCGTCCACCCGGACTTTGTGATAAACAATTTTATCGGCCAGGATGGTGTCTCCCTTTGGGTAAATCAGGTCGTCGCTCAAACCATTGTATTGTAAGGATTGGTCCGCGCATGCCGCCAACATCACGACGACCACGATTAATATTGAGATTCGGTACATTTTATATATGGTTAGTAGCATTCATGGTAAGCGTGGATCGTAAGGTTGATTGGATGGCAGGACGATAATCGTTTACTCAATATATCATTAAAGTATCGACTGATCGAAGAATTAACTTTCCTCCAGCTTCGCCATCGCGATGCTGCCTGGGGAAAGACCTGTCTAAATCTATCGGCTTACTCAATCGTTATTTTCTTTGCGACGCTTTTATCATCAAAAGTTATTTCCTTTTGGGTCTTGCGTAGCCGGTTGCCGCTGAGGGTAATATCACCGGACGCTGAGCCCTTCACGTGGACAAATGTATGCACGTCGGCAGGAGCGCGTGAATTCCGGAGGACACCATCTGTTACATCCTCCATCAGGATAGCCGGCGCGCCTCCATTCTTTAATCCCTGGCGACCTGTAAATCCCTCGATGTCGAAGTCGGAAACATCTTTCAGCACCAGCGCGCTTTGCCAATTTTCTTCCGGCTGATCCTCCTGCCAGTTGATGGAAAGATCCCGGATGGTGAGCCCGCGGACTCCTGTGACCCTCAATGCGTCGGTAGCACGTTTGTCTTTGGCATTTTCCGGGTTCATGAATACCTGTACGTTCGAGATGCGGACGTTTTCCAGTGGCTGTTCCGTATGACCGGTAATGATGCTGGTGCCCATGACATGTGCAATCACATTGTCTATCATAATGTTTTTGATTTTTCCCAGGCGGGAGGATGATTCGCGCTTTTTCAGAACGAATTTGCACATCTCTGAATCGCCCCACCAGTTCCAGTGTCGCCGGCTGGTTTCAATGGTAAGGTTGCTGAAGATGACGTCACTGACCGTTGCGCCGTCCTGTACATTAATCCCGAAACCTTTGTTGGCATTCCGGATCACGCAATTGTTAAATACGATATGACGGATATCCGCTTGCGTCTCTGTGCCGATCATGAGTGGCGTGGAGGATGAAGACAGTACGCAATTGGTGACTGTGACATTCTCCACGGGATTGGCATTTTTGCCGCCGCGTGCTATAGCCTTGAGCACAATGCAATCATCGCCCGTGGTGATCACTGAATCGGAAATCGTAACATTGCGGGAAGAACAGATATCGATCCCGTCTGCATTAACGCCTTTTTCGAGATCGGAATAAATATACACACCGCGCACGAAAACGCGGTCGCAGTCATTCAGCCGGACGGTCCAGAGCGGGGAATTGATGACCGATACGCCACTCAGCAAAAAATTCGTGCAATCATTGATGATGAACATAAAAGTATTCATCGCCTCAGGCTTTCGGTAATACCGTTTCATTTCGATACCTGCCGCTCTCGCAACCTCGATCTCCCGGGTGATCTCAGGATCGACGCCATTCATGTCGCGGTATTCATATTGGGCGAGCCCATCGAGTGTGCCGCTGCCTGTCACAGCAATGTTGCGCGCGTTTTCGGCGAAGATCATGGCGCGACTGCCCTGCATAAAATCAGCCTTGTCCTGGCTGAGGAATAAAGTTGACCCTGCTTCGAGGTTCAGCGTTACATTGTCTTTAAGTTGCACGGTGCCCACCGTGTAGTCCCCTGCCGGAACATTCACCGTGCCTCCCCCGTTCGACGCACACGCTTCAACCGCATCACGGAAAGAACCGGTCGCATTGTCCTTGCGGTTGCCGGTAGCACCGAATTTTCTTACGTCATAGGTTCCGCCTGCAGGAGGTTGATCCTGCCCTTTAGGTTGTGCCCTGACCGGCGAAGTAGCCGAAGCGATGAGGTAAGCACTCAAAGCAGCCCCGCTTAAAGCGAGCACAGACCGGCGGGTTGAATGTTGTTTTTGGTTATCCGAATCCATTTCATTTTCCATTCATTTTGAATATCAGCATGCAGCAGCCGCTTGCCAGGAAGGAAGTTCCTCCCTGACATCTTTTCTGAACAACTGGTAAAAACGCTTTAAACCTCATATCCGACAGTATGCAATCTGGTTGAAAGCTAAAAAAAAGGCGCATTTTATATACAAATTAACGGAAATAATGTTTACAAAAATACCTGCAACAGTCCGAAAAAAAATGCATTTTGCCTGGGGCTGAATGGACGAAGCCCAGCCGGGGTCGCTAACAAAGAAAGGAAGCTCGCCCTTTTTGAAGGCCATAATTTTCTGTAAACAAATCGGAATGAAGCACGACAAAATACCCGTAGCCCTCGTTGCCACGATGTTCCTCACGATCGGGGTTATGTTTTGCATGAACGACATCCTGCTGCCCATTGTAAAGGAGTCGTTCAATCTGAGCTATCTGCAGGCCACTTTTATCCAGATCAGTTTTTACATCGTCTATATTCTCTGGCCGGTCCTGGTTACAAGGACCATTGAACGTTACGGTTACAGAAAGAACATCATCGGCGCCATGCTCATCTGCACCCTGGGATGTCTTGTCTTCGTTCCGGCCTACTTCTACGCTTCCTATGGTTTGATCTTACTGGGCATCTTTACGATCTCTACCGGCGTAACGGTTGTTAATGTCGCCGCCAACCCATACACAACGTTGCTAGGAAGTCCGGCCGGTGCACATGTGCGGTTGAACTTTGTTCAGGCCTTCAGCCGGATCGGCTATGCTGCCACACCTTTGGTGTCGAGCATGTTGATCTTTGGCTATGCTAAAAGTGAACCCCAGATTCACATTCCTTATGTGGTACTGGCGCTGTTGGTCACGGTCGTTGTCGTACTCATGAGCATTTTTCATATGCCGGATCATACACCCGCACCTGCGGAAAAAATGTCCGTCGTTAAAATGTTCCGGAAAAGCAGGGGATACCGGCAACTCTGGTTTGGCATACCGGCGATGTTCTTCTATGTCGGTGCCGAGGCATGCACGTCAGGCTTCTTCATCAGTTACATGACCACGCATTCCTACAGCCAGGAAACCGCGGCAACCTTTCTGACGTTCTATTATATCCTTGCCGCGTTGTTCGCCCTGCTGGGTACGCTGTTGCTAAGCCTGATAAAAGCAAGCACCTTACTGGGAATATTCGGATCGGGAATGACGTTGTGCTATGCCTTCGTGATCTGGGGACCCGAATTTTTTTCCCCGTACATGCTGATCGCCACAGGAGGATTTCTTTCCGTTATGTTCCCTACAGTCTTTGGACTCGCCATTGAAAATCTGAACGGGTTTACGGAAAAAGGTTCGGCGCTTTTGAACTTTGCCATTGTCGGCGGCGCGGTTTTTCCGCCCATCCAGGGAATGCTTGCCGACCTGCATGGCATAAATCTTTCTTATATCGTGCCGGGCATCTGCATTTTGGTGGTCTCGGCGTACGGTTTCAATATCAGCGTTAATGATCGCCTGAAAATGAATATTAAAACGGTAGCCAATGGCTAGCGTAGAAACAAAATCCAAGACCAATCCACGAAATGGATGATCGTCAGATAAAACGTTACACCAACATTCCACAGGAGTTCAGGACCCTGCTAATTCTCATCGCGGGGCCCGTGAACCATCTGATAAAAAACAATCCTACCCTGGAAGCGGCCGACCGGTTGAAGTTGCTAAAAATGGTTGCGCGTAATACGAAAAGGTTGCTACGGCTTGTCAATCAAACGCTCGGCCTGGACAAGCCGGACGAGAAGACGCTGCTGGCAAGCGTAAACAAACTGACTACCGGAAGAAAAAACCTGCGAAACTTTTATCTCGGAAAGATATTGATGCAGGAGGAGAAAATCACAAAGCCGAATGCAGACACTGAGTTTCTGCAGCGATGCTTTGGCTTTGTCAGTCAACACCTGGAAAACCCCGGGCTCGACAGCACAGATTTTTGCAAGTATATGGGCATGAGTCAGGCGCAACTTTACCGCAAGCTGATGGCTTTGACCGGAATGCCCATCAGTGATTTCATACAATCATACCGGCTGAGGAAAGCCGCAGTACTACTGCGGTCGGGCGAGTATACCATTGCAGAAGTCGCTTACCAGGTTGGCTTTAAAGATCCCTCCTATTTCAGTAAATGTTTCGCCAGGCACTTCGGCGCCACTCCGAGTCAGTATCTGAAAGTTGCCGGTATCCATTCTGGCAAGTCCGCCACAGCTCCCTGAGCTACCTTTTTCCGCTGACAAAAGATCGGTGATGCATGCGTATGCTTTGCCATCTTACAAGCGCGACGCGTTATCAATAAATGTTATCACGCTCAATTCAACGGAGTGGATACTGGGGCAGACAGTACAGGTCGCCGCAGATTACCAGAGTTTGAATGCTAGTTACCACGGTCACTGCAGCCTGCAGTGTTAACATTGTTTATGATTTTTCCCAATACCATAATCAATCTACTATGCTTACAAATTTATCTTTCACTAAAAGCGGGGGCAGGTTCATCCTGCCCTTCATGCTCACGTGGACCCTGCTGACGCCGGGTCTTGCACAAACCTGCGGACTCATAACCAACAGCGGGTTTGAAAGCGACTTCACGGGTTGGACGAACACCGCGTCAGCCTCCTCCATTACATCCGACAATCATTCGGGTAGTAAGGCCGTTGTCACCACCGCTCAGGGCGGTGTCAATAGTGCCGGTCTGTTTGCCGTTACGCCAGGACAGCAGATCACCTTTCAATGCTGGGCAAAGGTATCCGGCGGTCCTGCCTGGGCAGGTGTCGGCCTGGATTTTCTCAATGCTTCGGGAACGGAAGTGAGCGAGATCAATTTACCGGTAACGGCCACCACGTATACCTTGCGATCAGCGACACAAGCTGTCCCGGCCGGAGCAGTCAATGTGAGGATCTGGACCTGGAAAGCAGGCGCACAGGGTAGTTTATTTGTCGATGATTTCTGCGTGACCGTTCCCGATACGCAGGCTCCCACGGTGCCATCCGGCCTGTCTTCGTCTGCCATCACCTCAACGGGTTTTACCCTAAGCTGGAATGCCTCCACTGACAATGTGGGCGTAACCGGTTACGAAGTTTTCCGCAACGGCACCTCTATTGGCACACCGTCCGGCACATCGATCAACGTGACCGGTCTGAATCCCGGTACGACCTATGCCATGACCGTACGGGCACGGGATGCCGTTCCCAACTGGTCATCACAAAGCGCTGCCTTGAACGTTACGACGGCTTCACCAAGTTCCTGCGGATCCATAACCAACAACGGTTTTGAAAATGGTCTCACCGGCTGGACAAACAATGGCAATGCATTGATCTCCACCGACGAGCGTTCCGGCGTGAATGCAGCCGTCATTGGTACGGGGCAGGGCGGTCTGAATTATGCAACGGCGATTCCCGCCACCGGTGGACAGACTGTAAGTTTCACGGTGTGGTCAAAAGTTTCCGGCTCACCGGCCTGGGCAGGCATCGGGATCGATTTTCTCAACAGCTCGGGTACCGAGATCAGCGAACAACAGGTCACGGTCACATCGACCGCGTACACCCAGCACACCATCAACACCACAGCACCGGCCGGCACGGCCAGCATCAATATCTGGACCTGGAAAAGCGGCACAACCGGGAACCTGTTCCTCGACGACTTTTGTCTTACGCTTTCAACGGGTGGCACGTTTGATATCACCATCAACAAATCGGTTCAACACCAGACCATTGAAGGTTTCGGATTTTTCGGCGCGATGAACACCTGGTGGTCGAGCCCGTCGACACTCTGGAGCGACGCGTGGGGAGACCAGATCATCAGCGACCTGGGCATTACCATCTGGCGGAATGAATACTATCCTCCGGCTGACCAGTACAGTGGACAGGACGCGGACTGGAACAAGCAGAGTCCGGTCGTATCGGCCCTTAAAGCCAAAGCTGACCAGTACGGTGTTGACCTTAAATTTATCTTTACCGTATGGAGTCCACCGTCCTCCATGAAAGTAGCGGTCAGCAACAACACCCGGCAGATCGGCACACCGCACCCTTTTGGTACCAAACAAGGCGGCGCGCTGGATCCCACCAAATACAACCTGTTCTCCAACTGGCTCATCGACGGCATCGAACTGTATGAGGATCTGGGGATTGATGTCTACGCGATCAGTCCGCAGAACGAGCCTTTCTTTGTGCAACCGTTCAACAGCTGCTGGTACAAACAGGAGTGGTACCCGGAGATGCTCGTGAACGCTATTCCCGCGGTGAAATCGGCTTACCCGAATGTCAAAATATTTGGAAGCGAGAACATGCTCGAGATCGAAAGCCTTGATATCAACTGGCAGTGGTTCTATCACAAGCAGATCCTGGATAACCCGTCGGCGCGGAACAATCTCGACATCCTTGCCGTGCATGGGTACAGCGATGGTGTTGCACCTACTTCAGGAAGTGCGCTGGCACAGTTATGGACCAGCAGCAAGGAACACTTCGCTGATCCGATGGGAAAGCCGCAGTGGATGACAGAGACCTCAGGCTACGAGGACAGCTGGACGGCAAATCCCGGAGCCTTCAGCCTTGCGCTGGACATCATGTCGGGTCTTAATTTCGGCAACATCACGGGATGGGTATGGTGGCAAGGAAGCGAGAATCCGGGTTCCGGCACGATCGGCGAGTTCGCCCTGATGAATGGCCTGAACAAAGGAAAAAAATACTACGCTTCCAAACAGTACTACCGGTACATCCGGCCCGGCGCGGTGCGGGTAGCTGCAACAAGTACCAACAGTAACGTATTTGTATCCGCCTTCCAGCACACGGCGCAAGGCACGCATACGGTGGTACTGATCAATACCTCTTCCAATAGCCAGATCGTTACGGTGGGCGGCGCGAACCTGCCTGGTAGCTTTACGATCTTCAGAACTTCGGCTACTGACAATTGCGCCAATGTGGGAACTTATTCCACCGGGTCAGGCCTGACGCTTCCGGGACGTTCGATTGTAACACTGCAAGCCGGTGGGACTCCGCTGGCAACCGGGGGCGCTGGCCAGATGGCAGGCATGTCCCAGAAGATTGCACCCATGGAAGAGAAGGCTTCGGTTGTGTATCCCAATCCTGTGGCGAATGGAAATCTCACCATCGATCTTTCCCGGTTAAAGCAACGGGGCAATACGGTGATCCGCTTGAAAGACCTGTCAGGATCAGTGATCAGGACTTTCCGGACCCAGCAGGATCGGATCGAGATCCGGCGGGACGAGCTACCCGGAAAAGGAATCTACCTCCTGGACATCGACACCGGAGAAGCGCGGGAGACGGTGCGGTTGGTGATCGAGTAATCCAGTTGTCAATTGTTAACGGGGGCTATCTATTTATAATGGATAGCCCCTGACGTTTTTAAGCGAGCTATGATCTTCCCGCGCTTGAACCTTCGCCAGACGTTTATCTGGCCACCCAAAAAGGATACCCATCCATATCGCTATTTCCTCCGATCGGTTCGGTAACGAATGACCAAACGGCGGAACCGGACCCGGTCGCTCACCAGTCAAAAAAATTTTAATTTTATTTATGGAACCATATGGTTTCCTTTTAACTTTACAGGAAAGAGAAAATGATTACCCGGAGAGACGTATTTCAGGCTATTGCCGACCCGACCAGGCGGGAGATCATTCATTTGCTGGCAGGGAAGTCGCACAACCTTTCCGGTGTAGTGGATAAATTCGACGTGAGTCGCCCGGCCATTGCGAAGCACCTTCGCATTTTGACGGAGTGTGGTCTTGTTGAAGCCCGGGAGGAAGGGCGTGAAAAGTTTTTCCATGCAAAACTTCAAAGTTTGCAGGAGGTTTCGGATTGGACAGCGCAGTATAAAGTCTTCTGGTCAAAGAAACTGGACGCGCTGGGTAAGTTCCTCGAACAACCGGGACCTTCGCCCCGAAAAAAAAGATCATCCAAAAACACTAAAAAGAAATAAGATGAAAAACGAGCCCATTGTTTTTGAAAGAACGTATAACGCACCCGTTTCGAAAGTCTGGAAGGCCCTTACGGACAGGAATGGTATGAAGCATTGGTACTTCGATATTTCAGCTTTCGAACCCGTCGTGGGTTTCGAATTCAGGTTTGTCGCCGGAAACGAGGGACGCGAATTCGTCCACCTGTGCAAAGTTGTTGAAGTAATACCGGAGAAAAAGCTCAAACACAGCTGGCAGTACGAAGGCGTTGAAGGGAGCTCGTTTGTGACCTGGGAACTTTTTAGCGAGGGCAAAAACAAAACCCGTGTAAAACTGACACACGAAGGGCTCGATACCTTTCCGCAAAACAAAGACTTTGCTAAGCAGAATTTTATTCAGGGCTGGACTGCAATCGTCGGTACGTTGCTGGCGAATTATGTTGAAGTATCCTACATCACCAAGTCCATTGCATTGAACGTCTCACCCGAACAAGTCTGGCAAATATTGGTGAGTCTTGACGCCGTGGCAAACTGGGCGCAGGCGTTTTCCGAAGGAACCATCGTGGAGTCTGATTTTGAAAAGGGATCGCCGATCGTCTGGAAAACCAGTGGGGGGGAGGTTGGCGTAAGAGGAGTTATTACCGAGCGGATCGAGAACAGGAAACTTGTTTTTGCCTACTTCGAAGATGGCGATACATCTTCATCCCAGCCGGCACCCAACGCTTACAAAGAAGATTTTGAAATCGCGTTGAAGGATGGCAAAACGATCTTAACCGTCAACGCCGGACCGCTTTCCAAAACCTGGGTCAACACACATGATCCGCTTTGGGACAAGGCGATGGAAAAAATTGCCGAAAGCATCCCGGAATCTGGCGACCTTGAGCGTTAAAATGCGAAGGAAAACGTCCGGGCCGCACCAGGACCCTGGTCTTCAAATAAATGTTTGGCTTAAATCAGTCAATTTCGATGGTAAGAAATCCAAATCCGCTGTGCTCAAAGCTTTTTCTCCTGGGCCTTGTCATATTAATTCTGAATGACCACTATTTTAAACTGGCCTATCCAAACTGGTTTACCGGAAAGGTATCCGATTTTGCAGGGCTGTTTATCCTCCCGATTTTTCTTTCTACAGTATCCGAAAAGTCAATCAGGTCGAATTACCTGGTTACGGCACTGATTTTCTTGGTTTGGAAGAGCCCGATAATTGAACCCCTCATTGCTGCAGGAAAAGCGACTGGAATTTCTTTTCACCGAACCGTTGATTATACGGATGTTATTGGCGCTCGTCATTCTCCCGTTTTCGTATAAGTACCTCGCAACAATCCCATCATCCACCGTGAGCAATAAAAAACCGGCGATAAATATTTTCGCCATGGTCTGCTTTATCTGTTTAACATCAACTACACTGGCGCCGAATTTTGCAGGTGAAATAAACAAAAGTTATAAGTTTAAAATATCCAAGGCCAACCTGCTACGGGAAATAGAGGAACTGAACGGTGAGCTCACGACAGAACTGTCGGATAGGGGAGATTCGTTATATGTCTTAAGAAACTTAATTGTCGAAAATGATTCGATAATCAAAAAAGTAACGTTTCGGATAGAAGACAAAAACGATCATTCTGTTCTGACCCTAAAGGGCATTGAAACTTTTCGTTCCTACCCTGCTTTCCTTTCATGGGGAGCAAAAAGAAGATTGCAAAGAGTGGGTGAGAAGTATCTGATCGAAGAAATTAAATAGGGATGCATATTTAACACCGATTTGGCCTGCTTTGGACTTTTAAAAGCCGATACAGGATCCTTGGGGATAGGGAAGTTCGGACGGGCATAAAAAAACCTTCGGAGCCTTTTTACGATCACCGAAGGTTTGATGCCATTTGCTGGCAAGGGTGGAGCCGCAGAGAATCGAACTCTGGTCCAGAGAAACTGAAAACGTACTTTCTACATGCTTATTCGATTTTTATTGTCGGGAGCAGCAAGGCAACCGACAGCCTAAACTTCTCCTTAGTCACTGATCTTAGCCGTGCTTAGTAACATCACACGGAGCAGTTCTGCATAACGACACCGCTAACCAGCACCTGCAAAACGACAATGCTGAGCGATGATGGCTCTCCCGATCTTATCGGGACGAGGCTAACCCGACGTTAAGTCAGATTAAGCAGCCATGGCGTAGTTAGACTCGCCAAGTATGGTTCAGGACTATCTTTCAAGGCTCTCATCCTATGAGCCTGCATGCTTACACACGTCATCACGCATCCTGTCAAAACCGGTCGGCCCCATATTGTGGGTCCCCAGATGGAGACTGTGTATTCTCAAAGAACAATGCCAGATTCGTACTTTCCGACAAAAGGAAGACAAATATAGCGCTAAAATAGTTCCGCGCTCCAATCCATCTTAATACACACCTTTTTTACCCGTGTTTTGTTTTACCGGACTCCCGGAAATTTTATCCGCACCGGTAAGAATTTTTTAATTCCCGTCCCGATTTGCCATTTGTAAACCGAGTTTTATCTTGCAGCCCGCATGGAAAATTTTGTTGTCTCGGCCCGGAAGTATCGCCCCACAGGATTCGATGAAGTTGTTGGTCAGGAGCATATTACCACAACCCTTAAAAACGCCATTGACAACAACAAACTCGCCCAGGCCCTCCTCTTTTGCGGTCCCCGGGGCGTTGGAAAAACCACCTGTGCACGTATTGTCGCCCGCCTTATCAACGGTTTCGAAGAAAATACTGAAAATAACGCCCTCAATATCTTTGAGCTGGATGCCGCTTCGAACAACTCCGTGGAAGATATCCGTAACCTCATCGACCAGGTACGCTATCCTCCGCAAGTCGGAAAATTCAAGGTCTATATTATCGACGAGGTGCACATGCTCTCGAACCAGGCCTTCAATGCGTTTTTGAAGACGCTTGAAGAACCTCCCGCGTACGCCATCTTCATCCTGGCGACGACGGAAAAACACAAAGTCATCCCGACGATCCTTTCGCGGTGCCAGATCTATGACTTTAACCGCATCCAGATCAGCGACATTGCCCATCACCTGAAAAAGATCGCCGACCGCGAAGCCATCCCGGCAGAAGACGAAGCGCTTCACCTGATCGCACAGAAAGCCGACGGCGCGTTACGCGATGCCCTGTCGATCTTCGACCTGATGGTGACGTATTCGTCGGGTAAAGGCGTGACCTTTAAAAGCACGCTCAGCAACCTGCACATCCTGGATTACGATTATTATTTCCAGGTCGTAGATGCTTTGCTGGCACAACATCATACGCAACCACTCCTCCTGCTGGATGAGATCCTGCGCAAAGGATTCGACGGTCACAATTTTATTGTTGGATTGAGTGAACATCTCCGGAATCTGTTAGTCGCGCAGGACGCGCGCACCGTCCAGCTGATGGGTGTTCCGGATAGTGTCAGGAAGAAATACGTTCAGCAGGCACAGACTTCACCGCCGTCGCTGCTATTAAGCTGGCTGAACATTGCCAATCAATGCGATATCAATTACAAGAGCAGCAAAAATCAACGCCTTTCGGTCGAACTTGCCCTCATGAAAATGGCGCAGGTCCACGCCGTATTGCAACCCGACCAGATCGAAGCAGAAGCCGCTAACGCCGGCCAAAAAAAAAAATTAGTTTAGCCACAGATCCGGCCCCCACGAACGGCACATCGTCAACAATAACACCCACCTCCGAACCGGAGAAGAAAGAAAACACGAACGGCGCCACGGTCACGCCACCTGTACGCGACTTCAGTGAGAAGTCACGTTTTAAAGATGCGCCTAAAACGACGGTCAGACTTACAGACCTTTTGAAGGTCGATAAGAAAGAAACCCCGCAACAGTCGGTGACCGAGGTGAAAACCGAGGTCGACCAGGCATTCACGGCCGACGACCTGCATAAAGTGTGGGGTGCCTTTGCAGAACAGCGCAAGAAATACCAGGCCGAGTACAACTTATTAACGCAGCCCTTCGAATTACGGGACACCCAGATCACCATCTACCTTCACAATCCTGTTCAGGAGATCATGCTCGGCAACATACGGGCAGAGCTTTCAGCATACCTCCGTGAGAAACTGAGAAATAACAGCATCTCGCTGGTCGGCAAATTACAGGAGCAGGCAGACAAAAAAGTCATCTATACCAACCGCGAGAAATTCGACTACCTGGTGGATAAAAATCCAATGCTGAAAGAATTGAAAGACCGGTTAGGACTGGATACCGATTTCTAGGACAACTTACCACTACTGGTTACAGGTTTTTAAGCCGCTAACTTGTAACTCATAACTTTTACGTTGCAACTACCCCTTCCGAAAGAGATCGTCGTAGGTGAGCAAAGTGTCGGCGTGATTGCTCTTCAGAATATTCAGGTGAAACAGCAAGGCCATCATGACCAGCACGAACATCACGGTATAACCGATATTCAGGAAAACGAAGTTGTATGAGAAGGTCAGCTGGTAGGCCACGATATCATACCCAAACATGATTACGCCGATGAGAATGCTCGCCATCAGAAACCAGGCGCCCGCGTGTTCGAAGAACAAGGCGCGCACAACCATCACAGCGCCATACAGCACCGTGATCGCCGCCACTCCGAGATACAATGAAATCCACTTCGTAAAAATCAAGGGCGGCGCAAATAGCGTAAACACAACAAAAAGCATATTAATCGCTATCAGCGTATAGGCCATCACCAGGCTGCTCCCTACGTTCTTAAAAAGAAAATACAGCAACATGTTTGACCAGATCATCGCGAAATAGAGCGACATGTATTCAACGCGGACCAGCAGGTTCCAGGAAATATCAGGAAAGAATCCGACCACCAGGTAAAGGTTGGAAAACAGTGCACGCACCGACCACGTGATGCAGAGGAGCGCAAAACACAAAGCAGCAGACTTCCGTTTCACGATAAAAATGATCAGGAAGAAAATTCCTTCCAGCAATAAGACAATGATGGCAATGATATTGGTTGTTGTCGCCAGGTTGAAGTGCGCCGCTGTCCGCTGGGGCGTAGCCATGTAGATCAGGTCTTTCGCGCCGCCCTTGTGGTGATGAAAATTCGCGATTTGGAGAACGATGTCCAGCGTATCTTTTTCCCGCAGCGAAAATGTCGCGACCTGGTGGGTCCAATAAGGCATTGTCGCCTTTTTAGAGGTTCCTACTTTTCCTGCGGACGCGACCAGTTCGCCATTGATCCAAAGGGAATAACAGTTGTAAAGCTGTGGTATCTCCAGTGCCAGGGAATCCATTCCGCCGGCCACCAGCACGCGTAGCGCATAGGTGCCGAATCCGATGCCCGAACCATCTTTTCGTCTCTCGTTCCATGTTTGCGGAAAATATTCATTTACGCCGCCGTGCTGCAAAACAGGAGGCGTCAGTAGCTCCTGATCGTAAAACGTCCAGTAACCCCTCAGCGCGAGTTTATTCTGCGCAAAATCAAGGGCCCGGGCGTCCAGCACTCCGGACTCTGCCTGAAATTGTGCCTGGCAAGCCACCACCATAGTCACGAAAAGACAAACCAATGTCACGTTGCGAGGAATCCTCATCATCAGGAGATTTAGCAAAAAGTGGGTAGTAAGCGAGGAAACAAAGGCGGTCTACTCAAACCGCTCAAAACAACTCTTAACGTAATGTGGCTTTAATCGAATACAAGATACAAAAACACGGCATATCCCGGGGCGATCCGGGTCAAAAATAGCACAATTAATTGCCAATAACCGGAATAATCAGGGAGTTACCTTCCCTTTCATGCTATCGACGAAAATCTCAGGCCCGGCCAATCAAACAAATCATTATCACTCACCATCACCCTCGACGAAAAGACCCCATCCATCGCCTTCCTTTTGCGCACTGTCAAAACTCCTCACCCATTCCAGAAACAGCAACCGGAAAACATCAATCTCTTTTCGCAGCAGCTGAAGATATTCTTCAGGAAGTATCCCTTCAAAGAGGAGCGATGCGGTCTGTGCCTGAAGACTGCGCGCGTGTATTTTGATAATGGTTGCGTTCTCCATTTTTAAAATGTAATCATCAACCGCCTCGGCACCAACAATCTTTGCCGGGATGATCATAGAGTCTTCCAGCATGATGTTGCTGTGAATCATTTTCACCTCGTCATTGTCAATCGAATCAATAAGCCGTCGGGTAAGTTCGCGTATCTCCTCCGCTTTTTGAAATATCGGCATCGCTTCCACCCTGCGCCGTTCCTTTTCAGGATCGAACTCATCATCGCCGTCGTCCGGATCATCTTCATTCCACATAAGCAAAGCATTTACCGAGTTCAACAATTACAAAAAATTGAGACATGCTCAACGTGTTAAAACAAACCACCTGTTCTACGCGTCGTTCTCCGGCGGGCCGTCCCAAACAACATTCCGAAAACACCGCGTACGATTTCGCGCCCCACCTGTTTGGCCACCGGCGACGACATAACCTGGTCGAAGGTAGATTTTTCCGGTTTGCTGGTTCTCGGAGCAGCCGCGGCCTTCCCTTCCGGCTTGTCATTTTCTTCACGCGCCGCCATTCGTTCCGCGAGGGTCTCAAAAGCGCTCTGCGAATCAACCGGCGTTTTGTATTTACGATAACTTTCCGATTGATCCACTACGACCTGGTATTCCTGTTGGCCCAAAGGTCCCATCGTGGAAACCGGTGGCAGCAGATGGGTCACCACGGTTTCGGTAGGAATACCTTTTTCATTCAGCACCGTGACAAAAGCCTGGCCGGTTCCTAGCTGTGTAAACTGCTGTTCCATGTCATAATATGCCGAGCGCGGAAAAGTTTTGATCGTTTCTTTCAGCGCCTTCACATCATTCGGTGTAAAAGCGCGGATAACATGGTGTATACGGTTGCCCAACTGTGCCAGCACGGTGGGTGGAATATCCTGTGTCACCTGCGTGCAGAAAAATATGCCGACACCTTTCGACCGGATCAGGCGGATCACCTGTTCGATCTGGTCCATAAATGCCTTTGGTGCGTCGTTGAACAAGAGGTGTGCCTCATCCAGGAAGAAGACGAGTTTAGGTTTATCGAGGTCACCTGCTTCCGGCAGTCGCTGATAAATCTCTGCCAGCAGCGCCAGGAGGAACGTTGAAAAAACGGCCGGTTGATGCTGGACATCGGATACATTCAGCACACTGATAACACCACGGCCATCCACTTTCTGAAAGAGGTCGTCGACATCGAACGATGGCTCACCCAGAATATGATCAACTCCCTGCTGTTCCAGCGAAACAATTTTACGGATGATGGTACCGGACGTTGCCGCGGAGATTTTTCCGTACTCATTTTTAATTTCCGCCGCGCCAGGGCCCTCACTCAGGTAACTGACGATCTTCTTCAGATCCTTAAAGTCGACGATCGGAAGATTTTTATCGTCCGCGTATTTAAATATGATATTCAATACGCCGGTTTGCGTATCATTCAGTTCGAGGATCTTACTCAGCAGGACGGGTCCGAACTCTGTAACCGTAGCACGCATCGGACTTCCGAGTTTACCACTGAGGGAATACAGTTCCACGGGAAAGGATGAGCTTTCATAACGCATACCCAAGGCGCGGGCGCGCTCTTCGATCCGATGATCAGCTGTGCCTTCTTTCGCAAGCCCGGAAAGATCTCCTTTGATGTCGGGCAAAAAAACCGGCACTCCCGCGGCCGATAACTGCTCGGCTACCAGTTGAAGTGTTCTTGTCTTTCCCGATCCGGTGGCGCCTGTCACCAATCCATGGCGGTTCATCATGCGCAACGGAAGATTTACTTTTGATTCCGCAATGATTTCGCCGTTGTACACGCCGGCCCCAAGGAGGATGGACGGAAGATTGTCGCTATATGACCTGGTGATCGACGTGATGAATTTCTCTCTTGACATGTGTGCAATTTAAGGGTTCCCTTCCGCACATAAAAAAGCCCGGTGTCCCGGGCTCGTATTATTCAGGCTTGCTATTTTGGTTCCGCATAATTCTGAAAACTATAGGCGAATCCGATGGTCAGCGACTGGCTCAGCTGAACACCGCTATCCTGGTCGTAATCATAGATCAGCATGCCACCCAGACCTACGCTGATAAAACGATTAACCTTGGCATTGAACATAAGATCGAGACGGTGATCGATCGTTTTGAATGCCAGTGTTTCGTAGTTGGCGTACATCACATAGCGCCATTTTAAATTCAGGTTTTCGGCAATGTCTTTATTAAAGTCCGCCATCAGCTGGAAAGAAAGCCATTCAAAACGGGTTGTCTTGGTTGAGTCGACACCATACGGTTGCGGCCCGACGGTTTCTGTGAAGCGCGTCGGATCTTTTACGATGGTAAGTCTCGGCGCGAAAGGTGATATACGTACTGTAAAATATTCTACCGGTTTATATTCGAAGCCCAATGCGGCCGTGATAAAAGCGGGTGCCAGAAAATCGGAAATCATCATGGCCTGCTCTTCGCCGGTGTCATCTGTTACGTAATTGTACCCTTTGGAAAACTGGGATAAAAAATTCAGTGATGAGAAGAGATGCCAGTGATCGGAGATCTTGTAGCCATACTTGGTATCCAGAAAAATCCTGTCAACGGTCTTGCGATAGCCTTGCCCCGAATTGTTGACAAAGCCGAAGCCCAGGTCGATCTCATTGTCCCAGCTGTTGAGATCCTTCGCATAATTCGCCTTGTAATTGAAAAGGCTGTTAAGCCCGATGGAGTTTATACCACCCGACTTCCAGTTTGAAGAGAACGATGCCTGGTTAACGTTCAGGTTGAAGACCAGTTTCTTTTTCCAGTGGGAAAGTGTGTCAGGCCTGACAATCTGGGCATCCACGATGGTTGTTATCATCAAAAGCGATAACACAACCACGATGAGGGCAGGTGTTTTTTTCATGCAAAGTGGTTTTAATCAGGTTCTAAAAACCTAAAGAATCATGCCTAGATGTTGTTCAGTTTGATCTCATCCAGGGCAACTTCAGTCAACGGCTTGGTAATGAATTTGATAACATGGTTGTTGTTGACAATTTTGTCGATATCACGTTTGTTATCAGAACTGGAAAGGATGATTACCTTGCACTTGTTGCGCACCAGCTCATTGAATTTTTCGAACTCGTACAGGAACACAAAGCCATCAACGATAGGCATGTTGATATCGAGGAAAATAAGACTGGGGAGATTGTCCGAATTACTTTGATTTTCACGCAAATAATCAAGCGCTGCTTTTCCCGAACCCTTCACTTCAACCCTTTTGGCAAACTTGGTTATTTCAATGATCCGTTTACTGATAAAATTATCAGTGTCGTTATCATCTACTAACATAACCAGGTCTATAGCTTTTGTATCCGTTTGCATCAATAATCAATCAAGATTGCGTTTAGCATAATCACAAGAACCACAAAAATATCCTTTTTTGGAATATTTATTAACCCGGGATGAAAAATACCCTCCAACAGGTAAGAAATCATGAAAAATATTTAAAAAACAACGCTTATTTTTGAATTACCTTAAGTTTCTCTCCCACGGCGAGCGCAAAATCCTTTTTATTGTTCCACGCCATAAGGTCTTTGATGGTCACATTGTACTTCCGCGCTATGCTATACAGGGTATCTGTCGGTTTAACTTCATGTTGAATCTCCACCGCTTCACGAGATGTGACGATCTCCCCGTTAACGGATTGGTTACTGGAAAGCTGCAACACCTGACCGGGCCGGATGCCGTCCTGAAGGTTAAGACTGTTCCACGTTACCAGGTCCATAACGCCGACACTGTGTTCTTTGGCAATAGCATAAAGGGTTTCACCAGGCTGTACGACGTGCACACCTTTTTTTTCAGGTACGACAACGATCTCCCCTGCTTCCGAAGGAATCGCGACGATCACGGTGTCGGGGGTTGCCACGTCAGCCAGCCTGGCGTTTACGGTGTCTTCCAGGATCACCTCGACTGAATCGATCTTTTCGGGTGTCACTTCAGCGGGTGGCGCGATCAATATGGGTTCTGTTGAGGCTGTCGTTTCGGGAATTGCAGCAGGCGCAGCATCGGTGTCTGCTGTCCAGGCAAACGTTTCGCCCCTACTTACCTCTACCACTTCCGCGACCACATCCATCTTCCCGGCGCCTTTGGGCCGTATGGCGGAAAGCCAGAGCGTCATGCCAGGCGTGATCTGTTCATCTGAACTCATCCGGTTGTAGCGACGCAATTTTCTAAGTTGTACGCCATAGTGCTGACTGATATCCCATAATGTTTCTCCACTGGCAACCTTGTGATATGCTTCCGTGGCGCGCGATCGTTTCTTACCTAAAAGATAAAGCTTCCCGGGCGTGGTTGTATCGCCCGCGCGCATGTCGTTCCATTTCAAAAACATGGGGAGGTCCACGCCCGCGCGCGCGGCCATTTTAGCAGGACTATCCCCGTCCTCGGCGCGGACCGTAACGAT